>JAYUVJ010000349.1:0-3709 GCA_043754155.1 Acidimicrobiia bacterium | reverse complement strand
CTGAAACCGACCACCGCCACTGGACCAACCGAGCTCAGTGGACTCATCGGGGAACTTAGGGTTTTTGAGCACAGCATTCCTGCAAGCCCAGAAACCTTTGCCTCTGCCAGAGCACGGGTTGCCTCAAAGGAAATCTCGTCGAGATAGTCCGTCAGGTCCTGGCGAGCGTCGGTTGACAGATCGGCAATCCACCAAGCGAACGATTCCTCCGACAAATCCTCAAATCCTGCAACCAGCTCGGAGCGCTCACCCAGCCGATCAGCCAAATCCCCTAGTGCCGATGGCTTCGAGTCATAGCCGTGCAACAACAACACCGGTTCGATCACCCAGCAATTCTTGTCGATCAGAGCACATACACAGCACAACCAAACCGCAAGCAAACGACAGACAAAGCACAACTCAAGTCCAGCTCGATGGTTTCCGTCCTCGTCTCGGCCCACCCCAAGAGAAAACCCTGCCTGATACGAGCGAAGAGCCGCTACGATTACCAGTTCATCAAGAGTGGATTTCATCGAAAGATGGTTCCCGGCAACCTGGCTCGACGCCAAGGTGCCTCTGCCTGCCGGCGGGATGTGGCCACTCGGAAACGAGCAGGCAACGAACGTCCGGCGGTCGTGGGCCCAAAGTGGTTGACCGATTTTATATGCATACTTTCTACTTTGCGGCCAAGGAACATCATGTCTTCAGAACCCAACAGCGCACCATCACCAATTACCGCTGAGAGAACCCAACCCCACTTCGACACGATGGCCATCACGGCTGGGCGTAAGGACAACGGCACAGCACTGGCCCCGATCCTTTGGGCCTCAACGGCTTTTGAAACTCCCACCCTGGCCGAGGGACGAAGGATGGCCAAATCCACCCAAGCCACGAAGTTCTACAGTCGCTACGGCAACCCAACCGTGCGGGCCTTTGAAGACGCCGTCGCCGAACTCGAAGGAGCAGAATCCGCACGGGCCTTCGCGTCCGGCATGGGAGCAATTACCGCAGTGGTGCTCGGGCTAGTAAGTAGCGGTCAGCACATCGTGGCCCAAAAGCAGCTGTACGGCGGCACGTACCAATTATTAACGATGGTCTGTCCGCGCTTCGGTATCGATGTCACCTTCGTTGATGCCACCAAACCGAGGGCCTTCGCCGAAGCCATCATTCCCGGGCGCACCATGCTCATCATCGCCGAATCACCCGCCAACCCCCGTCTCGATTTGGTGGACCTCGATGAACTTGGCGCCCTGCTCCCCATAACTATGGTCGATTCCACTTTCGCCACACCACTTGGCTGTAACCCCTTGGCCCACGGTGTGAACCTCGTGGTGCACTCCGCCACTAAAGCCATGGCCGGACATAACGATGCCTCCCTCGGCGTGGTGGCAGGCGAACGAGAACTTATTGATTGGCTCTGGGGCTTCGCGGTTTTGCAAGGCGCTAATGCTTCGCCTTTCGATGCACTCAACGGCCTTCGCGGTTTGCGGACGTTGGGCGTACGTCTGCGTCAACAGAGCGCAACGGCGTTGTTACTGGCGAAAGCTTTGGAGGCGCACTCGGCCGTTAATGAAGTGCGCTACCCCGGATTGCCATCGCACCCCCAATATGCATTGGCACAGCGTCAACTCCGCTCCCACGGTGGGTTGGTGACCTTCGACGTGGGAACCGCAGCAGTGGGGGAGCGGCTCGTGGATGCACTCAAACTTTGCCGGGCGGCCACCTCCCTGGGAGGACCAGAAACCCTCGTGACCCACCCCGTCAGCACCACCCACGCCGGGCTTGATCCCGACGAACTTTCGGCGTCGTGCATTACCCCAGGCACCATCAGAGTCTCAGCCGGCCTTGAATACGCTGACGACGTAATCGCCGACATCCTGGGTGCACTTGCATCCGCCATCGCTGCGTAGTCGGGAGCCCGGTTCCTCTAATGTCGAGTGGCGCGAACCCGCAGTTCTTATCCTGCGTTTGAAGCCAAATCCTGGAACCCACATCCTTGAACCCCGAAACGACACGCGAGGTAAGTCTTAGCGTTCTCCATCGACCCATGACTCTCCGAGGCGTTCCCCATCCACGCATGACTGAGCCCCAACGACGAACTACGGTTTGGGAATGATTCGAATTGCTGCTGGCGCAGACCACGCTGGAGTGCACCTGAAAGACTTGCTTGCGGAAATGCTTCGTTCGCTAGGTCATGAGGTCATCGATTTAGGTACCCACGGCGACGACCGAGTCGACTACCCCGATTACGGAGCCGCAGTAGGACATTACGTAGTCGAGGGCAAAGCCGATCTTGGTCTCTGCGTGTGCGGAAGCGGAATCGGCATTGCCATAGCTGCGAACAAAGTCACCGGAGTGCGCGCTGCCACTGTCCACGATGTCACCAGCGCGCATCTGGCAAGACTCCACAACGACGCCAACGTGGTCTGCGTCGGTGAACGGCTTATAGGCCCAGAAGTAGCAAAAGATGCTGTTCTGGCGTTTGTGAACGGCAGCTTTGAAGGTGGACGACATCAAGGCCGAGTGGAGAAGATTTCCGCACTCGATGCAGCCCGTTCGGGCTCAAATACCGCCCGCTGAATCCTTTACCGTGACTGGTTACCTTGCCGTAATTACTCTCGCCGCTCTCGTAACGTTTCTGCTGGTACCAGTTGCTCGCTCCGTCGCAGTGCGTTTCAGTGTGCTCGCCGAACCCGATACGCAACGACGACTGCATGCGAAATCGATGCCGCTGCTTGGTGGCGCTGCCATGTTTTTTGGGTTTCTTGGCTCCCTGTTTTTCGCCTCACGTCTCACCCAATTCCACGAAATGTTTGTGGCCACGTCCGAACCCATCGGTATCGTGCTCGCCGCCTTCCTTATGCTTGGTGTGGGGTTAATCGACGACAAACGGCCCGTCTCGGCGCCTGCAAAATTGGCTGGACAGGTACTGGCTGGCAGCGTGCTGTATTTGTTTGGCACCTCACTTGAAGTAATCACACTCCCGTTTTCGTTGGGCACGATTGAGATTTCCGCCGACCTGGCCCCGTTGATCACGGTGTTATGGGTGGTGGGAATGGCTAATGCCATCAACCTCATTGACGGTCTCGACGGACTTGCCACCGGCATCGTTGCGATCGCCAGTGCGGCTTTTCTTTTGTATTCACACACCTTGTTCGACAACCAAATCATCTCTGGATCAAACGTAGGTCCACTTATCGCTGCTATCGCCCTCGGAGTGTGTCTTGGCTTTCTGCCGTACAACTTCTCACCCGCATCCATCTTCATGGGTGACGCCGGCGCACTCTTCCTTGGTTTGCTTCTGGCCGTGTCCACCATGGTCGTGGGCGGACGTGCAATACCTGACGTAACCGTAAAAGGAAGTGCCATCCTTTCGCCGCTCTTGATTCCACTCATCATATTGGCCGTACCGATCGGCGACGTATTAAGGCTTATCGTGACGCGCATTATCAAGGGATCAGGAGTTGCCACGGGAAATCGCGACCACCTTCATTATCGGCTAATTGAACTCGGACACGGTCCGCGGCGCACCGTTTTTATTCTCTGTGCACTTACCACTATTTTCTCGGCTTTGGTGCTGGAACCGCTGTTTTTCCCCGGGTGGTCGGCGCGCCTGTTTCTGCTCACCCTTCTCGTAGCTCTAGTGGGGTTTGCCGTAATGCACCCCGATTTGCGAAAGCAACGCCGAGCGAACCGTTTGTCTGAATCGACCCACCCCAAGTCATAACCC
>JAYUVJ010000348.1:0-2180 GCA_043754155.1 Acidimicrobiia bacterium | reverse complement strand
TAAGGCCCGCCGAAGACTCAGTTCGAAATGAATTTTGCCCGTACGGACAACATCGGATTAGTCGTGGTCGTGGCCTTCATGATCATCAAGATCAGCATCGAAGTCGTTTTCGTCCACGCCTGCTTCGGCGTAGTCCGCAGGCGTGACCGTTAGTAGAGCTCGGTCGATGACTTTGCCGTCGGCGTCAACAACCGTTGCGTTTTCACTAATCCAGGTAAGCGCCTTGGATTTGCGAATGTCTGCCGTGAGCATGGGCATTTGGAAGTTGTTTTCCAAATTGCGACGAGCAACCTTGGGCTTCATGTTGAAACGGGTGGCTAGGCGTTCGATTTCGGTGGAAATTTCCTCGTCGGAAACGTCAATCGATTCGGCAACAGCCACCGCACGTAGCGCTAGGTCGGCTTTTACCGAGTTCACGGCACCTTCGCGAAGTGGGTTGATTAGATCGTCCATGTTTTGCCCGGTGGCCTGGAGGTACATGTCGATGCTGGCGCCTTGTTGGGCCAAACGGTTCTGAAATTCCTGCAGCTCACGCTCTACTTCTGCGTTTACGAGGGATTCAGGCATCTCTTCGTCAACGAGTTCAACGAGCGCTTTGACGGATTCTTCACGCAGCGCAATGTTCGACTGCACTCGCTTGACCAGAGTCATGCGCTTGGCCATGTCAGCCCGAAGGTCGGCGATGGTCGAGAACTCCGAGGCGCTGGCTGCCCATTCGTCGTTGGCGTCGGGCAGAACTTTCTCGTTGACGGCTTTGACGAGAACCGTGAAGTCGATAGTTGAGTCGTCGGTGCTGTCGGGGACCGCTGCGGTGAAGGTAACGGTTTCGCCTGCCGTCACGCCGGTGAGGTTCGTATCGAGCTCGGGGACAACGGTGCCGGAGCCCACTTCGTAGAGATAGTCAGTAGCGGTCAATCCGGGCACCGGCTCGCCGTCGATGGTCCCGTTCACGTCGATCGTCACGTGGTCACCAGGGTGGGCTTGGCGGTCCACGAGGGTGATGGAAGCAAAGCTTGAGCGCATTCGGTCCACTTGGGCGTCAATTTCGCTCTCCTCAGCAACTGGTGAGGCCACAGTTACCTGGAGCCCGTCGTAGCCAGGGACTCGTACGGTCGGTCGCACTTCAACGGTTGCGTTGAACGTGATGGGGCCAGATTCGGCTCCACCGGTGAGGTTCAACTCTGGCGAGGAGATGGCGTCCACGTTGGCTTGTACCAGCGCTTTGACATAGAACTCCGGGAGGCTGTCGTTGAGCGCGGTTTGACGGGCGTACTCGGACCCAACACGGGCTTCGAGGATGCGGCGCGGAACCTTGCCCGGACGGAATCCGGGGATGCGTACTTCTTGGCCAATCTTTTTAAAGGCAGTGTCGAGAGCCCGATCAAACTCGGCTTCCTCGACTTCCACCAAAAGCTTGACGTTATTGCCTTCTAGGGCCTCGATGGTCGTCTTCATACGAGTCGGAGATGATAGTTGGCTTGTGGCGTCTTGGCGGACGAACCCGCCAAAGCCTTTGGTCACTTGTCTATTTTTTTATTGTTCCGGTGATCTAGTTTGGCGTGGTTGTCGAACTTTTTCCTCTGTCAGTTCGGAGTTGTGACGGATTCCAACAGATTGTGCCGAGAAATGGGCCGTCGGGCGCAGCGCCGTGTTCTACGCTGTTCGGGTAATCAGTTCGTCGGTTTACGGGGCGTAGCGCAGCTTGGTAGCGCACCTGCTTTGGGAGCAGGGGGCCGCAGGTTCAAATCCTGTCGCCCCGACCATCGAACGTTTGCACGCTGTACTTTGATCAGTTTAGGCTGGTCAAGCATCCTTTGCGGGTGTAGCTCAATGGTAGAGTTCCTGCCTTCCAAGCAGGCCATGCCGGTTCGATCCCGGTCACCCGCTCCATACAATTCACCTGTTCAGAGGCTTAAGCGACGCCTCGACCCCCTTCCCGCAGTGCCGATTCCGGGGTTTCGCGCCCCAGTTGCGCCCTAGTGGAAAAGTCGTGGAGCGCGGCCAGGGGTTCCGAGGGGTCGCCGGCGCCCGGGCACCGATCGCGCTCCGGTTGGCCCCTGACGCGCTCACCGGAATGCTGTTACCGAGCAGCTCTGAGGAACTTACGGTGAGTGTGGTCGCCCCGCACGCGCCGCAACATGACCTCACGTGCGACACCGCCGCGAAGCAAGGGGGTTCGA
>JAYUVJ010000347.1:0-10088 GCA_043754155.1 Acidimicrobiia bacterium | reverse complement strand
CCCCTGGCATCGGCTGACGGGCCCGCAACACCAGGTCGGCCTCGCCAGCCAGTAGTGGCGCAATGGTGGCAGTGAGATCGCTGGGATCAATGGACCCGTCGGCATCCATGAAACACACGATGTCGGCGGTGGCGGCAAGCAGGCCGCGGTAACAGGCCGAACCAAATCCGGGGACGGCTTCGAACACCAGCGTTACACCATGGGCTTTGGCTACCGCGGCCGTGTCATCAGTGGAGCCGTTGTCAACCACGATGGCTCGAATACCCGCAGGAATCGCCGCCAGGACCCACGGCAACGCCTCCGCCTCATTCAGCGCAGGGAGAACCACGTCGACGGTTAGCTGCGTTATCGACCCACCTGCGGGGGATGGTGCGGTTGCTTCGAATGGAGCGGCAAGTGGGGTAAGACTCAACGTGGTCAACCTCGAATGGAGAACGATTTAGCAGGGACAAAGTTCAAACAATAAGCCGAACAACAAAAGCTGTTCTTCGTTGAACGGAACTAAATGGGCTGCTCCCGAACTCGAATACCCTTGACAAAGTACCTGAACCCACCGGCTGGGGTGGTGGCAAGGGGGAACGTCAAATGGCGGTCAACCACGACAACGAAGATTTACTCAACAGCGTCCTGCATAATCTGCAGCGATTCGTGAAACGTCTGCAAAGTTTGTTAACAAACGAAACCTGAAAAAGTTTCCCAAAACATGGCACAAAACATGATCGAGCGGACATTTACATAAGTGATGTGGCGGCAGGTTTGCCCCACGAGTTTTGCTCTATCGGGTGCGTCAACTACGCCGCCAAACCTCTGTTCGCATAGTATTTAGTAAGCTTCGGTGCGCACGGTGCCGGCAGGATCGGTGAACACAAACTTGTAGCCCATGCCCTCGATGGCATAGTCAACTTGGTACGTTGCACCGCCAAGCTTGTACTGCAAACGCCAAGCCTTCGGGCCGGTCTGCGAGAACGCCGTGATCGACGCACCCCGCAGCGGAGCCCCAGCCGGACGAATGGGTTTCCCCGACGGTTGTGGATCAACCTGCCCTTCAATCACCGACACCTTTCCACGCATGCCACCATTAATGTATGGGTACGTAAGAGTTGCGTGATAATGGTAGCCGTCCTTTTCATCAGCGTGACCGTTAAAAGCATCTAGAGCTCTCACGGGTGAACCATCGGGCTCGGCGAGTCCGTAGATCGGAAAGCCATCGAGGCCAACGGCGAGCGGTGTTGAAGCGCTGGCACCGGCAATGAGGTGCAACGGGGCTGCGTGGTAGTGGTAGTCGTCGCCCCGTCCGCAGTGCCCGCCCCATTGATCAAGTTCGCCGATCAGAAACGAATCTTCACCGCGATTGTTGAGCGCATTGAAGATCGGTACGCCGTTAATGGCCAACGCGATTGCGCCGCGGAACAACCCAGTCTTGGCCGAGATAGGCGTATCGGAAAGAACACCCTTTAGCGGGATCCGCCACGCATTGGTTCCGGTGTAGGCCTGGGGAAGGGGGAACTGCTGCTGCCAGTTGGTGATGCCGATCATCATCAGGTGTTCGGGCAGACCGGTTGATTCCACGATGAGTTCTGTCGACGAGCGGGTGGCCTTTACGGTTTTGGGATACAACGTCCACGGATCAACTGTGCCTGATGTGGCACCTGATGTGGCGCCTGATGTGGCGCCCGATGTGATGCCTGATGTGGTTCCCGATGAGCCAACCGGTGCCGCCTTTGTTGTGGATACTGGCACGGTTGCGCTGGGTGATTTGGTGGTTGTTGGGCCGGGCTTTGTGGTGGGGATTGTGGCAGCAGGGATGGGAAGTTTCGGTCCACGAGGTGCCGGTGGCCTTGCTGGTCGAGCCGGTGGTGCTGCTTTGGCGGGTTTAGCTTGAGCGACGCCACCCAGAATGGTTGCCCCAAACACTCCAGCACTCAGGAAGTACAACATCTGCCGACGGCTAACCTCAGCGGGATTTGATGACCCACCGTTGTGGTGATCGTCGTCATGAAGATGTCCTTGCCATTGACCTTCGTGAGCGTGATGGGTGCCGTGATGGTGGTGCGAATCGTGTGCATTGTGGCTATGGGAGTGTGCGGAGTTTGACATGAGCGTTCCTAGTTTCGTTCGGAGAAGATCGAGGTTGTGACGTGGGCAAGTTTTACGGTGATGCAATTACTACGTGTGCGTATTGAATGGCAAGAGTATGGATTAGGTAAAACGTATGCTGGCCCAACTTGCCTGGTTGGTTTCAGCGCGTCCTTTGTGATTTTTGGGCCGCATTTCACGCAGGTGTTAGGGAACTAGCGGGGCGAGGGGAAGGTGTTCCTTAGGGTGCTGTGCCCGCACCGGTCTGGCTGGCGGCGTTCGTTGCGGCGGTTGTGGCGTTGGCCGGGCGTTCGTAGGTGACGGTCATCGACGACGAACCCAACGTGGTGGTGGCGATGGCGGCAAGGAGTGCATCGCGATTTACCGCGGTTCCTGCAGCAAAGGTTGGGACCTTCGAGAGTGCGTAGACGGTATAGGTATAGGCCTTTTGGCCGGGGCCTTTCGAGCATGGCGGCGCATATTGGTTGCGGGCGTTCACGCTGTTGTTGCCGAGTGTGGCTGGAACCGTTGCACCTTCGGCGATCTGGGTTACGTCGGGCGCAATTCCGTACAGCACCCAGTACCAGTGAACGTCTCCGGGCCCCGCCACGTGATGCATCACTACGGCGTAGGAAACCGTCCCCGCAGGTGCTCCCGATCCGGCTTGCCGCTCGGTTAAAGGTACAGTCGGTACGGGTGACGGAGTCGGCCCGGCCGTGTTTGATGCAGGCGCGCCCGACCATTGGAGTGGGGGTGTCGTGGAGGTGCCGTCGCAGGTGAACCGAACGGGCATGCTGCCGCCGTTGGTCATGGCACTACTGGTGAGCGAAAAGCCGCTGGTGTTGGTTGAGTTGGCCGGTGTGGCTGTCGTTGTGGTTACTGGCCGGTTCAGCGTTGGGGAGTTTCGATGTTGGGTCATGCCAGTAACTTACGAACTGGATCTGAAACCTCACTGGAAATCAGAGAATCCTTTTCGGCAACATCCTCAGCGTTCCTTGAGGTTGGGTTCCTAAGATGGGGACATGGCGCGAGACGACAATGGGCCATTTGCACAAACTTCAGAATCGCCCACGTTGCTGGTAGTGGAGGATGACGAATCCATCCGCGAACTCCTTGCGAGCGCTCTGCGGTTTGCTGGATATCAGGCCGAAGCCGTAGCGACGGGAACCGATGGATTCAATCGTGCCATCACCAAACGGTACGACCTTCTCCTGTTCGATGTAGGTCTGCCCGGTATCGATGGGTTTGAAATCTGTCAGCTGCTGCGGGCCCGAGGTGATCTCACCCCAATCATTTTCCTCACCGCCCGTCGGGAACTTGATGATATGCGCGCAGGCTTTGATGGCGGAGGCGACGATTACCTCACGAAACCCTTCAGCTTGGAAGAACTCACCCTACGAGTCGAAGCCGTGCTGCGCCGAACCGCGGTGCAAAAACAACGAGGCGCTAACCAACCAGCCCAGAAACAATCAGCCGCCTCCTCTGTTGCTGGGTTTGAAGTTCCTGGTCGCACCCGAACCGCGGTGCTCCGTTGCGGTGATCTGGTGGTCGACGAAGACCAACGCAAAGTTCTCCAAGGAACCCAATCGATCTCCCTCACGCCAACAGAGTTTCGTCTGCTCGCGTATCTTCTGCGCAATCAAGGAGTGGTGGTCTCGAAGGACCAAATTCTCGAAAATGTGTGGGGCTACGATTTCGAAGGCGACGCGCGCATTGTGGAGACCTACATAAGTTCGATGCGCACCAAGCTTGATCCCGATGCCCTAGCGAAAATCGTTACCGTTCGAGGGTTCGGCTACACCGTCCGCGTAGAGGATCAGTAATGGCATCAGAAACTGCTGGTGCGAACAGCTTGCCTGCCTCAACTGCTTCGATTGTTCCACGTACCAAACTGCGACTCCGCACCGGTTTAGCCATGCAGCTTTTGGTGCTCATTGGGGTTGGCCTTTTGCTGCTCGGCTCATTCGTTGTTCGACAAACACGAAACGATTTGGTGCGCCAAGTAGACAACACACTTCGATCCTCGTTGCGTGGTCGGCTCCGTGACTACCAGAGCAACCCCGATGCTGATAGTTCGGGGAACCAACCGCCACGGCCAGAAGATGCGGCGAATCAAGATCTTCCGCCGTCGGCCACGGTCACGTTCAATTCAGCGAACCAACAGCTCCAGGCGCTGGGATCAGGAACAAACGGAACTGCCGACCCACTTCCCAAACTTGATCCGAAGAGCCTTCGAAACCGCATTGATAAGTTCTCCACCGTGTCATCCGTTGACGGTTCGATCCAGTTTCGAGTGCTGCCGGCCGTTCTCAGCGACGGGAGAGTTTTGGTTGAAGCCCTACCGCTTCGATTGGTTGATGCAGCAGTCGCCGATTTAATTCGTACGCTTACCATTGGTTCTCTGGTAGTTATGGGATTGGCAGGCATAGCCCTGTACCTCTTGCTTCGCCGGGCCCTGCAACCACTGGGCCAAATCGCCACTGCCGCCGGAGTGGTAGCCACGGGAAACATCGGGCACGGTGTAGGGGTAAAGACACCATACCGAGAACTTGACCAGTTGAGCCAGTCCCTCGACACCATGGTTGCCAAACTCGGTTTAGCTCTCGACGGGCAGGGCAAGGCGCTCCAAACCCAAGAACTGGCCACCAACCGGCTGCGAGCCTTCGTGTCTGATGCGTCACATGAGTTGCAAACCCCGGTGACGTCGATTCGCGGTTGGGCTGAGCTGTACAGGCGAGGTGGATTGGCAGATCAAGAAGCCGTCGGTTCCGCTATGTCCCGTATCGAAAACGAAGCCGCACGAATGGGCCGCCTCGTCGACGACTTGTTAGTCCTAGCCCGAGCCGACGAACAACGAACCTTGCTTAGACAGCCCGTGGATCTGGCATCGGTATGTGCCGATGCGGTTGAAGCCGCACGGGCCATCGCCCCGGATCGAATCGTTTCCTTCACCGCTGGTCCGGATCAAACCCACCTAGTCGAAGGTGACGCGGATCAACTTCGCCAAATCATTGACAATCTCTTGGCCAACGTTCGTTCCCACACCCCCAATGATACGAAAACCTTCGTGCACATAAAAAATACGAAAACCAATGTGGTCGTCACGGTGGCAGACGATGGCCCTGGTTTCGATACGGAACAACTCGACCATGCCTTCGACCGTTTCTGGCGAGCCGATCAAACCAACCGCAAATCCCACGGACTCGGCTTAGCCATCGTGCAAGCCATCACCACCGGCCACGGAGGAACCGTCACTGCCAAAAATGGAACCCCATCCACCGATGGTTTTCATGGTGCAACGATCTCGCTCGATCTCCCCCAGTTTCTGGCTTCGGCGAACCTTGAGCTAAGGCTTCTGGAGGGGAAGCTGAGAACTTCCGTGGAGCTTCAACCATTGCCAACGAAATCTCAAACCTGCGAACAAAACTTGCGGAAGACTTAACGGCGATGAGCATCCCCGAATTTCGAACAATAGGCCCGACCGACACGATTGTGGACAATGACAACGAAACGTCCAAGCAGCACGTGTTGGTGACCGGCGGGGCCGGATTCATAGGCTCACATATTGTTGATCAGTTGGTGGTTGAGGGCCATCACGTGACCGTGATGGACAATCTCGATCCAGCAGCGCATGCGGTTCAACCCGATTACATCAATGTCGGCGCCCGCTACCTAACCGGTCCTGACGGTGATGTTCGGAACCCCGAAAACTGGTTGAAAGCGCTCGCTGGGGGCCGAGCCGGGCCGATTACTGCGGTTTGTCACCAAGCAGGCAAGGTTGGCTTGGGTGTCGATTTTGGTGACGTGACTTCCTATGTTGATCACAACGATGTGGGCACAGCCGTTGGTCTTTCAGTGTTGCATCACGCCAAGTTTCAGGGCCGATTCGTGTTGGCATCCTCGATGGTGGTCTATGGCGAAGGGCGTTATCGTTGCGCTGAACACGGCCTGGTTGCCCCCGGCCCGCGAACCGTTGCCGATCTCGAAGCGGGTCATTTCGAACCGCCCTGTCCAACGTGTGGATCCGCACTGGCCGCCGAAGAAGTGCCCGAAGACGCCATGCTCGATCCCCGCAACGTATACGCCGCCACCAAACTGCATCAAGAGCATTTGGTCGCAGCTTTCGCACATGAACACCACGTTGATGCGGTGTCACTGCGTTATCACAACGTCTACGGACCACGCATGCCCCGCAACACTCCCTATGCGGGCGTAGCAAGTATCTTCCGCTCCGCCCTGGCCGACAATCGAGCCCCAAAGGTCACCGAAGATGGCGAACAACGCCGAAACTTTGTCCACGTAATTGATGTGGCGCGGGCCAATGTTTTGGCGTTGCTGAAGTCATCCGCAATCGGCCAACAGGAAAGCGTTGGGTCACATCGCACCTACAACGTTGCCTCAACGCAATCACGAACTGTCGGCGAAATGGCCTGCTCGCTCGCCAAAGCCTTCGGTTCCGCGCCCGGTGATGCACTGTGGCCTGTCGTGACCGGAGGCTTCCGACAGGGCGATGTCCGCCACGTGTTCGCCAGCCCCAACCGCGCCGCCACAGAGCTGGGTTACCAATCCACCATCAGCTTCGATCTCGGCATGCAAGCCTTCGCCACGGCATCATTACGCGCCTCCGTCGTCGCTGGCTAGGACGGTCTCCTGAGAAAATACCGAGCAGAATGCGTTCACCTTGACTGCAAAGTACGTACGCTTCGTTCCATGAACTCCAAATCCGTCTCGGCTACGCCAGGAACCACGGGCATCAAGGGCATTAAAGGCATCCCGGCCAAGCTTGCCATCTACGACGAAAAGGTACGCAACGGGATCATCGGGGCCATGCGCATCGTCGTGGGCGTTTTGTGGCTGGCCAACGTGGAATGGAAGCGTCCCAGCGATTTTGGTAAGGATCTTGGCAACGGGCTCTTCAAGTACGTGAGTTCAGCCATCGATCATCCGGTGTTCGCTCCATATTCGTGGTTCGTGGAAAACGTGGTGGCCAAGAACTACACGCTGTTTGGCTGGATCACCCTGTTCACGGAGGTATCCCTGGCGGTATTGCTGATCCTGGGATTGTTCACCCGCCTTGCCGCTCTGGCCGGTGCTGGGATGTCGGTGTCGATCCTGCTCTCGGTGCTGTATTACGACAAGTCTTATGAATGGCCGTGGAGTTACTTCCTCATGATTGCCATCCACCTGTTTGTGTTCGCCACCGCAGCTGGACAGTTCTGGGGACTCGACGGCATCAAAGCCCGCGGCACCTATAAGCGTGGCGCCACAACTCTTGGAATCGTTGCGGTGGTTGCCGGTGTGCTCGGCTTGTTCGTTGCCCGCAATATCGATTTCGCCGCCAAGCAAGGCGCACTGCTTGGTTGGGCCAAGTGGGAACTAAAGGTGCTGTGGTTCAACCCACTCTCGGCCATCATCACCGCCGTCCTTGGTGTTGTAGTGCTAGTGGCGATCAGGATGCGTCGCACGGTGTTGCTTTGGATCGCTGCGGGAGTTTTCGGTTTGATGGCGCTCCAAGTTGTTGCTCAATGGCGATACAACCGTGGTGAGTGGACCGGCGGCATCTTTGGTGGAACCGGCGCCACGTTGGCCTTCTGGGCACTTCTCACCGTCGGACTCGCCGTCTGCGCGCGGGGCCAATCCAAAACGCCTTCTCCGAACGTTTGATTCCCAGTCCAAGCAAGTGCCGCCACTAAATCCTGCTTTCGCAATTGCTTTCCTAATCGCTTTTGCCAATTGCTTTCGCGAAATACGGCAATACTGGGCGGCAGGCATCTCTCACCAAGCGTGTTTCAGCGAGGTCGTCAACGACCAACTATCTGTGCGCTGAGTAACGGATGAAGTGTCGCCACGCTGCGCGGAGTGAAACAATGGCGGGATGAGTCGTCGACCGCTCCTAAGTTCACCACCTTCCCCGGGCTCGCGAGCGGCGACGATTGAAGACGTTGCGGCGGCGGCCAAGGTTTCCGTAGCAACAGTCAGTAGGGCTCTGCGCGGTCTTCCCAACGTCGCAGCAGCTACCCGTGCAAGGGTTGAAAAGGTTGCCACTGAGCTGCAGTACCGGCCTGATCCCAACGCTTCGCGGCTTGCGGCTGGACGCACCTTTACCGTAGGCATGGCGGTACCTATCCTTGGTGCGTGGTACTTCAGCCAAGTTATCGCCGGTGCGCAACAGTCCTTGGCCTCAGCGGGATATGACCTGCTACTGATGGGAGTTGGATCTGGTGAAGCCCGTCGCCGCTTCGTAAGCGAATGGGCCCTCATTCAAAAACGTGTAGACGGATTAATCCTCGTTGACCTTCGCCTTGATCGCACAGAAGTTTCCGAGTTAGAACAAGTTGGCGCCATTGTCGCCGCTGTCGGGGACCGGTACGCACCGTTTTCCTCGGTCAACCTCGATAACCAAGCAGCTGCGGCCATAGCAACGAAACACCTGATCGATCTGGGCCACCGTCGCATTGGGGTGATGGGCGCGCAGACGCAACTTGTAGCCCTGTCGTTCTCGGTACCTGCTGAGCGTCGCGCCGGTTACCGATTGGCCCTCGCCGCAGCAGGAATCGCCAACGACCCAGCCTTGGAAGTCGCTGGAGATTTCACTATCGAAGGTGGCGCTTCAGCCATGCGCCGTTTGCTTGCCCTGCAAAATCCTCCAACTGCAGTGTTCGCCATGTCTGATGAGATGGCGTTTGGTGCCTTGCAAGTGGCCCGCCAAGCTGGCATTTACGTCCCAGAAGATCTCTCCATTATTGGCTTCGACGATCACGACGTTTCCGCAGTCGTTGGTCTCTCAACAGTGCGTCAATCGGTCACCGGTGCCGGTGCAATGGCCGCTCGTTTCGTCATTGACACGATCGCCGAAAACACCGGCCCGCAACACGCCGTTGAAGACGTGGAACTCGTTGTGCGTTCCACCACCTCCCCGCCGGGCTCGCGCCTGAACCGCGACTCCGTTAAAGAAGCGGGAAATCGTAAAGCCCGATAGTTATCGGCTGGTGTTGAAACCCGTGGGATTAGGCGCTCAATAAACACCCAATCCCACGACTTCCCGACAATAAACCTTGGGTTACGAGCCCGTCCGGATTTTGTAGATTCGTTCTGCGTACTTAGCATCATCCTTCCACAGTCGCCCAGCCAGCAACTCGATCATCGGACGAGCAACTGCCGCGCCCTTCAACGCCTGTGCGAATCCGGGACGGCCACTTGTCGCCAAAGTTGCCTCAACGATGGCGGTGCGTGGAATCAGCGAAATTCCGGCTGCATTCACCGTTCGGTGCATGGGGGTGGCGTGGGTTTCCACCACCGAACCCACACCTTCGCCACCAGTAATGGTCATCACGATGGTGCGGGGGTCAGGGCAATCGAACCGTGCTTCCACCACCATGATGTGGCGAGGAGTAACTCGGTAACCCACCCGCAAATCCAATGCCTCGTCGGTATTGGAAAGCACCTCGAGGCTGGCAAAGGCATACGGGTGAAAGTGCACACCGTGCCAAGGATCTAACCGATTGGCAATGATGTCTCGAGGCTCACAAACAGCTTCCCTGCGAATCACTCCAGTAAAATGTGAATCGGGCCGCTTGGTAAGCATCGGCGCATCCGTAGCTCCGGGCGCGGTTGGATCCGGCTGCACCCACAGCATTACCCCATCATCATGGGTTCGCAACGGTTCCCACCGACCCTGCCCCGGCACCCGTGAAGCTCCAGCTGCTGGCAGCGCCAACCCATGCCATGGACACACCAGGCAATTGGCAACATCGATATGTCCATCCCCAAGATGTGCACCCATATGTGGACATAGGGCTGGTGCGACGGTTACCTCACTGGTTCGCTCGTTGGCCCAAGCAACTAACTCCACCCCGTCAACGACGTACTTGCGCAAGGTTTTCTCTCGATGAACCATGCCGTTTCGGAGAGGCTTTCGAGTGGGCTTTTGTAACGTACGCGTAGCATCGAGCACAAACCACCCGCCCGATGGTTTTGCTAACGCGTGCTGCAATGCGCGCTCGATGCCCACC
>JAYUVJ010000346.1:0-2155 GCA_043754155.1 Acidimicrobiia bacterium | reverse complement strand
TGGTCGGCGATCGAGAGCCACGGGCTGGAAGATGCCCGCTTTGTGCGGTTCACAGAAGATGACGGTTCCGTTAGCTACTACGCGACCTGTACGGCGTTCGACGGGTTTCGGGTGTTACCACTGATGATCGCTACGGTCGACTTTGCGACCTTTGACGTGACTACTCTCAGCGGAGTGTGCGCAAAGAACAAGGGAGCAGCATTGTTCCCGCGAAGGATCGGGGGTAAATATCTGGCGTTATCGCGATACGACGGGGAATCCAACTACGTAATGAGGTCAGACAATTTGCGGATCTGGAACTCGGCCGACAAGATCGAGTCGCCTGAACTGGCTTGGGATCTGGCCAGAGCAGGTAACTGCGGTTCACCGCTGGAGACCGAGGCCGGATGGTTGGTGATCACCCATGGTGTTGGACCATTTCGCGTGTATAGCCTCGGTGCGATTCTGCTCGACATCGACGACCCCACACAGGTTGTCGGACGGCTCAACGAACCAATACTGACCGTGTCGGAGAGGCACCGGGAAGGATACGTCCCCAACGTGGTTTACTCCTGCGGGAGCATGATTCACGGTGACGACTTGCTCATCCCACACGGATTAGCCGACACGACTAGTCGGATTGTAAGGGTACCGATCAAACCGCTTCTCGCAAGGCTCACTGGTTAGAAGGGTCAACCTTTCACCGTTGAAGAGAACCATCACATCAAAGAGATTCATCACATCGTGACTGTCCCAAGACTTAGGCAAAGCCGGTCCGAGCGAAGTTGACCGGAGCTTGTTAATGGAGACTAATCACGCAGGCTTCGAATCCGTAGTGGTTCCGGCCTTGGTGGTCGCTGTAACGCCGGTCGCGGGCTTTGCGGTGGCGGTCGGTGGCTTGGAATCGGTTGGGGCCTTTGAATCGGTGGTCACTGCTTTTGCCGCCGCTGGCTTTGAATCGGGAACCTTGGAATCGGTAGGAACCTTGGAATCCTTAGTGCTCTTTGCTGCAGCCTTCACTGCAACTTTGACGCTTTTGCATACGGTTTTTCCTTTGACCTTGGTACAAATTCTCTTGGTGGTGAACTTGGTCGCTGCTGTCGCCGAAGTTGCCCCAAATGGAGCAGCAAGAGCAACAACCGTTACGGTGCCGAGAGCGATACGGATGATGTGGTTACGTGGATTTTTCACGTCGGTAACCATTCCAGGCTTGGGCTTGTAGCTGTGGTGGGTTCCCTCCGCTGACTCTCAGGTTTCAGTATGTGTTCTTATACTCCTCTCAGGCTGAGAAGCATTGCGGTCAGGTGGCCTTCACCCCTTCGTTTAACGGTCAAGATTGGCGCTGTGAAATGGCGGGATCTCGATGAAAAATCTGCAAACATGAGATCTTTTCCAGAAAGAATTCCGCTCGTCTTTTCCGTCTCTCTCGTGCTGATTGGTTGGGCCTTCGTATGGGGTCGACGGTTTGAGCGACGCGAACCTCGAATTAAATTGGGCGCAGCACCGTTCGTTGGGAAATGGGATCTGCGTATTTCCTCCTCCATCATCCCGGCGTTGCTTTTTGCGGTCGCTGCAGTTTGGTTGTTTCCACGAATGCTAGGCGTGCTTAGTGATGTGTGGTCGATCGTGGTTTCGGCTGGAATCGCCGCAGGATTTGCCTTTGGTTTGGCGGCGGCCGATGGACTCTCTGCAGTGCTTTCGCCGGTGGTAGACCCAAACGAGTACCTCGCCAATTTGGAGTTGCTGCCAAAAGTAGGAGATCTATTGCTGCTGCACTCAAACTACGACTTTTTGGTGGATCGTACCGTACACATGAAGGGGCACCCTCCGGGCTTCGTCCTCATCCTGAAGGGTTTGGCGGCCATCGGTCTTGGCGCTCCTTGGACCGTAGGCGCGCTCAGTTTTCTGGGTATTGCCCTTATCGTTTCTGCGGTCGCCGTAACCGTTCGTGCGGTCAGCAACGGGTCCACCATGCGATTGGTTTTACCCTTTCTAGCCCTAACACCGTTTTGTGTTTGGTTAGGAACCTCAGCCGACGCGTTCTTCTCAGGCGTTGCTGCGTGGGGTATTGCTTTTCTGACATTGGCAGTGAGGAACGGTGGGGCTCGCTCAAGATTGCTGCTTGGCTTGGCAGGTGGATTGTGTCTCACCGGAGCGTTGTTCCTCACGTACGGAG
>JAYUVJ010000345.1:0-6018 GCA_043754155.1 Acidimicrobiia bacterium | reverse complement strand
CTGGGAAGCCAGCCAGCACACCCGTCTGCATGGCCTCTTTAATGCCCGCCTCGGTTGGCCCAATATACTCACGCGGAACCGAACCACCGACGATGCCATTTACAAACTCAAAACCCTTGCCACGCTCCGTCGGCTCCAGCTTCAGCTTGACATGACCATACTGGCCCTTGCCGCCGGTCTGCCGCACGAACTTGCTGTCGACATCGGAGGCGATGCTGATCGACTCGCGATACGCGACCTGCGGCTTGCCCTGGTTCGCTTCGACTTTGTACTCGCGGCGCATGCGATCAACCAGCACTTCCAAGTGTAACTCGCCCATACCGGCGATGATCGTCTGACCGGTTTCTTCGTCGGTGCGAACACGGAAGGTTGGGTCTTCGTCTGACAGGGAGTAGAGGGCCTTGCCCAGCTTGTCCTGATCGGCCTTCGACTTTGGCTCGATGGCTACGTGGATAACGGGATCTGGAAAGTCCATCCGTTCCAAGATGATCGCCTGATCCTTGTCACACAACGTGTCACCGGTGGTGGTGTTCTTGAAACCAAGACCAGCAACAATGTCGCCAGCGCGAGCTACATCGAGATCTTCGTGGGTGTTGGCGTGCATCAAGAGAATGCGGCCGAGACGCTCTTTTTTCTCTTTAACCGAGTTGTAAACCTCGGAGCCTTTTTCGATGGCTCCTGAGTACACACGAAAGTACGTGAGTTTACCGAACTGGTTAGCCACGATCTTGAAGGCCAGTGCCGAGAACGGTGCATCTTCGCTGACTTCGCGGTACATGTCTTCTTCCTCGTTGCGAGGATTCGTGCCATGGGTTGGGGGAAGGTCGAGTGGTGAGGGAAGGAAGTCAACAACCGCATCAAGCATGGGCTGTACGCCCTTGTTCTTGAATGCCGAGCCACAAAGCACGGGTACGAAATCGAAGGCCAAGCAACCTTTACGGAGCGCAACCATGATTTCGGCCTCGGTGACTTCTTCGCCAGCGAGAAACTTTTCCATCAGATGATCGTCGCTTGAAGCGATCGTGTCGAGGAGAAGTTCGCGGTATTCAGCGGCTTGATCCGCCATGTGTGCGGGGATTTCCAGCTCGTCCCACTTGGCGCCGAGTTCTTCGTTGTCCCAGACCAGGGCCTTCATCTTTACGAGGTCGATCAAACCAATGAAGGGATCATCAGACTCAACACCACCGGCGCCCATCGGCAACTGGATGATGGCAACGGTGCCTTCGAGACGGTCTTTAACCATGTCGACGGTTCGCCAAAAGTTGGCACCAATACGGTCCATTTTGTTGACGAAGCACATACGAGGAACCTTGTGCTTGTTGGCCTGGCGCCAAACGGTTTCAGTCTGTGGCTCAACGCCAGCAACCGAATCGAACACCACTACGGCGCCGTCGAGTACACGCAGCGAACGCTCTACTTCAATGGTGAAGTCCACGTGGCCAGGGGTGTCGATGATGTTAATGCGGTGGTTGTTCCACACACACGTGGTGGCTGCGGAGGTGATGGTAATGCCGCGCTCTTGCTCTTGCACCATGTGGTCCATAGTTGCTGCGCCATCGTGTACTTCACCGATCTTGTAGGACTTGCCGGTGTAATACAGGATGCGTTCGGTTGTCGTCGTTTTGCCCGCGTCGATGTGGGCAATGATGCCGATGTTACGGGTGCGCTCTAGAGGAAACTCGCGTGCTGCCATGTGAACTCAATACTCAGCTTTTCGTGTTTGGCCACCCAGAAAGGCAGACCGTGTGAAGTCTTGCGGGGATTTGCTAAGCCGCCCTCACAAGGAGGGACGACCGGGCGAAAGGTGAAGCGCCAACATTGGGACCTTGCCAGCCCAACGCTGGTTGAAGCGGGGTTCTCACGGGGTGTCCCCGCCGGGCGGTGCTACCAGCGATAGTGAGCGAAGGCTTTGTTGCCTTCAGCGGTCTTCTGCACATCGTCGCGCTTCTTGACCGAGGAACCAACGCCATTGTTAGCGTCTACCAACTCGGCAGCCAAACGCTCGGCCATGGTCTTTTCGCGGCGCTTGCGGCTGTTCTCAACCAACCAGCGGATGGCGAGGGTGTTGGCACGGCGTGGCTTCACTTCGATCGGCACCTGGTAGGTAGCGCCACCAACACGACGGCTCTTTACTTCGAGCGCCGGGCGGATGTTATCGAGTGCTTTCTTGAGGACGGTGAGAGGCTCAACTTGTGACTTCTCAGCGGCTGCGGTCATTGCGTCATACACAATGGACTCGGCAGTAGAGCGCTTGCCAGCAAGCAGCACTTTGTTGATGACATTGGAGACGAGAACCGAGTTATAAACCGGATCTGGGAGGATCTCACGACGTGGGGCAGGACCTTTACGAGGCATGACTAACTGACCTTGGCCTTACTTCTTCTTGGCGCCGTAGCGGCTGCGGGATTGTTTACGGTTCTTTACTCCAGCGGAGTCAAGGGTGCCGCGAATGATCTTGTAACGAACGCCAGGAAGGTCCTTCACACGACCACCACGCACAAGCACGATGGAGTGTTCCTGGAGGTTGTGGCCTTCTCCGGGGATGTAGGCCGTAACCTCAACACCGCTGCTGAGACGGACACGAGCAACCTTGCGAAGCGCCGAGTTTGGCTTCTTCGGGGTGGTTGTGTAGACACGAGTACACACACCACGGCGCTGTGGGGCGCCCTTAAGTGCTGGTGTCTTGCTCTTTTCAACTTTGGACTCTCGGCCCTTACGGACCAATTGCTGAATGGTGGGCACGGGAACTCCGGGTTCGACGTCATACTGCTGGGAGAATGTGTTGTTCAGTACTGCTACTGAGGTGTAATCGGTGTTGCTGACGAACTTTTGCTCAAAGAACTTGGTTGAAGAACTGCTTGCATAAGAACGGTTTGCGACTTGCTGAGACTTCATCTGCACGCGGTTCGACCCGGCGCACGGAACGGTCAAGCATAGCGGAAGCGCGGGACCCCAAATTACTGTGGCGGGCCCCAACTCGGCTTCGCCTAGAGACCCACCACCTGAGTTCTTCTCCAACTGGCAAGCCGTATTGGGATCCCACCAGACACTTCCAAAGAGGGCTCAACCGCGAACCTAGGAGCCAGACGCTCACCGTAGCGGAGCTGTATCTATTTCTTAGCGGAGCTGTATCTATCTCGTAGCGGAGCTGTATCTATCTCGTAGCGGAGCTGTGCGTATTCAGTGCGGATACAGTGCGATTACGTTGCGGAGCGTTGCGGATTCTGGTGGGGAATTGCCCTTCTGCGGAGCGCAGCATGGTCTTTGGTACCTCAGACATCGTTTGCACCGACAGCACTACGTGGCAAATGACACCTCGGAAACCAACGGACCGACGGCGCGAGGACTTTGGCGGTGAAGGCAGACCAATTGTTACCTCGACCGTTTAGTAAACCGCTTGAAAGTACGTTTTCGTCACCCTTGAATGGGTTAGGCGTTCTCAGTGGGAGATTCGTTAGGCAAGGACTTCGAATGCGGCATCGCTCTTATCGTTTGATGGATCGAGGAAAACCCGGTTCTCACCATCATGGCGATCTGCCCGAGCCACGATCTCACCATCGGGCAAAACATTCATCGGCGTGTAGTTCGGGTGGTGGTGCTTCAGGTAGGGATCATTTGCACGCGTATTAAAAGCAATCAGCAGCAGGTGACGATCAACCTCGGATTGATTCGGTGCCGAGGTATGCAACGTGTTCGAATGAAAGAACATCACGTCTCCCGGCTGCGCCTCAAATGCCACACGAGAAAGGTGTACTTCGGCGGCGGCGACCCGAGCTGGGTCAGCACCGGTCTGCTTGCCAACAAACCCATGGTCGATGCGGCCCATGAGATGAGACCTGGTAAGCACGTTGAGGCAACCGTTGGCTGGCGTGTTTGGGGTAAGCGGAATGGCCACGGTGAGCATGTCGGGCCTGAGGCAACCATTTGGATACCAGTATCCGTAGTCTTGATGCCACACCCACGTTCCGCCAGCACCCGGACGTTTCATAGTGATCTTGGAGTGATAGTGGTACACCTCACCGCCGAGCAGATTCTCAACGGCACGCACGAGCCGTTCGCTGCGAGCCAACGCCCCAAAGGAATCCTCCCCGGGTTCGTTCCAAAGGGCGATCTCGGTAGCACCACCCTGACCATCATCAACACCATAGGCGCGCTTATGAATTGCATCATCGACCTGGAAGGCGTTGATTACTGCGCCGATTTCGTCGGGCGCAAAAAAGCCTCGCTTGATCACAAACCCATCACGGTCAAATGATTGTTTGTCGGGGGCTGTCAATGTGCTCATGTTGCGTTCCTTTTCCTGCGATTTGGTTATGAATTGGTTGTTTCTTGGCTGCGTTGCTGGGTGCATGTACTTGCGCCAAGTTGGCGTGAACCTCGTGAACCTCGTGGCGGTTGACTGTCAATGGGGTTCGTGGTTGCAGTTATCGTTGAGTAGCCGTCGCTGAGAGCTACGCTGCAATTGGAACAATGGGGTTGAGTTCCGACGCTGCTGGGTCACCAGGCAATAGCTCAGGCAGCCAGCGAGCCAGATCACGGCGTTGCGGTTCGTTGGTCGGCTCCTGCACCACCAGATCACTGGCGAAGTAGATCACCGTCATGACCTCGCGAGTCACGGTCGAAACATTTGCCCCGGCCTTGTGCAGCGTCCATCCGCCGTGGAACGTAGCGTCACCGGCCGACATCGCTACGGGAACCGACAGCTTCGCCCCGGTCTTGCTCACCAGTGCATCAAAGTGGGCTTCGGAGTCGTCGGAAATCGCTTCGTCGCCAAGCTCCCCCGTGTTGCTGGCATTGACAAACGTCATGACCCCCATCTCTGGAGTGACATCAACGAGGGGCATCCACATGGTGACGCAACGAGTACCCTCAATCGGCCAGTAGATGGCATCCTGATGCCACGGTGTATGGCCACCACCAGGTTCCTTGACCAGCGCCTGATCATGGTAAATACGAACGCCCTCTGCCCCGAGCAAACCAGCTGCTACCCCAGCGAACCGAGCAGCGAGTACGAAGCGTCGAACATCAGCGTCTTGCTCCCAAAGGTTCATCACCTGAAGGAACGCCTTTCCATAGGTGTCTCGTTCGGCTAACGGGCGGCTTTCCCTATTGAACCGAGAAACAGCCGAGGACACAACGGGCCGAAACGCCGCGACTTCATCGGGACTAGCCACCCCGCGAAGTAGCACATGGCCGTTGGTTTGATACGCCGTTACCGCCTCAGGAGCGAGGTCGTAGCGGTCGTTGAGTTTGGGCAGTAAAGCAGTCATGGTTTCTCCTTTTCGGTTCGGTACAAGCACGCAAGATCTTCAACGAGCGGAGAACTTCGGGCGCTGCACAATTAATTTGGGGCGCTGCACAAGTAATTTGGGGGCCACACAGAGCACTCTGGGCTCCATACCAAGCCAAAAGTCATCACTGTATGGTCGATTCGGAGTCGAGCTCATTAAGAAACTTGTCGAGCTCGTCAGCGGCGATGGGCACCAGGTGACCTTCGCCAGGAAAGCGACCGGCGGCCACGTCATCACGAAACTCCGTGAGCGCAGCAACACGCTCAAGCTGTATGCGCGCATACTCTGCTCGTAGATCGCGATACTTTTTGGCATGACGGGGATAGTGACCATCGTGGGAACCAAGAATGTCCTCAGCGAATAGATACTGCGCATCGCAACCAGCACCCGCACCCATCGACATCATGAACAGCGAAGTACGAGCCGAGATAGCAGACGCAACTTCTGCCGGGACAACTTCAATCTCCGCCCCGAGCGCGCCAGCTTCTTCAAGCCGCTTGATTTGTCGAAAGATGTTCATCGCCCCTTCAGCAGTCTTGCCCACAGCACGGAAACCACCCGTCCACGTGGCCTTGGATGGAATCAGCCCCACGTGGCTCATAATCGGGAAACCCTCTGCAGCCAGGCGTCCGATGGTCTCCAGGCTGGCCACGCAATACATGGCATCGATCCCCTTTCCATACAGGGTGCAGGCTTCGCGGAGATAATCGTCGGTGGTGGCAAGGCG
>JAYUVJ010000344.1:0-2107 GCA_043754155.1 Acidimicrobiia bacterium | reverse complement strand
CAGATCATCGGCATCGTCGAGGAAGCGCTGACGAATGCCATCAAACACGCGCACGCTCACAAGATTCTGGTCACGGTGTCGCCCCTCGGTTCAGACCTGGTGATCGAGATTGCCGATGATGGCTGTGGCTTTGACACTTCCGACTCGAAAGAAGGGCACTACGGGTTACACGGCATGCAAGAGAGGGCGCAACTCGTTAGAGCAGCGCTTCGCGTACAAAGCGACGTCGGCAAGGGGACGAGGGTTGTGTTGAAAATACCCGTCAATGAACGCAAAAATCGGTTGCGCGATGGATGAAGCGAAAGTGATCCACGTCATGCTTATTGATGACCACGACGTCGTGCGCGAGGGGTTTGAGGGCGTCTTGCGGCGCCATTCCGACTTCGTTATTGCTGCGTCGGTAGGTTCAGGAGCTGAAGCGGTGCAAATATTCTCAACACTAAAGAACGTTGATGTAATCCTTCTTGACGTGAGGATGCGCGACATGGATGGAATCGAAACGCTTTCGGCCTTGCGCGCTATGGACGCCAAGGTCGCCATCGTGATGTTGGCGACGGACCACCGAGATGAGACCGTCCGTCGCGCGATCGCACAAGGCGCCCACGGATTCCTCCTCAAATCGATTCGCAGCTGGGACCTGGCCACAGCCGTGAGGCACGTTGCCACTACGGGATGCATTCCGGCCGAATTCAACGTGGCTGAAACCCTCAAGGAAGATTCCGTGCCTCGATTGACGGAACGCGAGCGGATGGTGTTAAAATTGATCGCAAGCGGCTCAACGAACGAGGAGATAGCCGAAGTCACAGGGATCTCCACCAACACCGTCCGATCGCATCTATCGAGCATCCTTAACAAGCTCGACGCAACTTCGCGAACCGAGGCTGTGATCACTGGCATGCGCAGTGGGATCATAGATGTCGACTAGCTGCGGCTCCAACGATTGACGATCAGAGCCGTTGGTCTTGCATGGAACGCCCTAAACCCGCGTCAGCTGGGGGATGCCCCCCTTACCTGGATCGTGCCCTCCGAATGAGTCGATGGGCATCCCAAAGGATTGGCAGATCGACGTCAGCAAACGGTGGTGGGCCACCCATTCGCGGGCCAACGTGGTCGGTGAACCCGCGCGCCGACCAAGCCCCTCAATGTTGATGGATTGGCCCGTCTTGAAGGCAAAAGCGCCACCACCTGCCATCCACATAGGGATGCGGCGGGAGCCGTGAGCGCCAAAATTGCCGACCACGCCTTGCTGGGTAAACGTGTCTGAACTAAAGACGATCAAGGTATTGTCAAGAAGGGTGCCGTTGCCTTCCTTGATGGAATCGAGCTTGTTCAACAGATACGCCCAACGTGCTGCGTACCAACGATCAAACTTTCGGTGATCTTCCAGGGTGGTCGCCGTGACTCCGGGGCCAGTGCTGTGGGTGGTTCCGTGTTGGTTCACGCCCGGCACCGCGTCGTCCATACCCCCATCACTAATGCCAAGCTGCAGCGAGGCGCTGCGGGTCATGTCGCAAGCGAAGGCCGCAACGATCAGATCCATCTGTGCGTGCACGCTGGCATCGAGAGGTCCTGATGGAAGCGTGGGCTTTGCACATCCAGCCGTGACCGAGCCTGCTGCCACGGGAGGTGTGGCCGACCCGCCGACTGGGTTCGGCGTTGTTGGCACTCCTGAGCCCGCTCCACCCATAATCTTCAGTCGGTTCTCTAAGCTGCTGATGCCGCCTAGGTGGGTATCCAGTTTGTCCTGATCTTCCTTTCCGGCCAGCGCGCGAACGCGGGCCAGGTCGCCTTTGACCATATTCAGAATGGATTGCTCTTGCCGGAGCTTGCGGTCTCTAGCCGACGTGTCGATGGCCACGGGCGGACTTGTCATCGGGTTGCTTGGTGCGCCGGCACTTGGCGGGGCCGTGGGACCGGTGAACCCCCTGAACAGTTGGTCGAACGTCGCTTGTGGGCTGTTTTGGGGCGTAACCGGCGTTCCACCCTTGGAGTAGAATACGGCAACGTGGCCACTGCGGGCGCTGGAGTTCACTCCCACCGACAAGGAACGAAATTGCGTTTTGACCTGGTTGTATTGAAAGTCGGCGATCACTTGATCAAGCGAGGG
>JAYUVJ010000343.1:0-9313 GCA_043754155.1 Acidimicrobiia bacterium | reverse complement strand
CCAATAGTTTGCATACCAGAGAAACGGGTAAATGTTTCACCTCATTCAACCAGAGCGACGTTCCCACTACCTAGTCCAATTCGAAATTGCACCATGGCTTACCTGTCGTGAACGTTTTCGATCGGCAACAATTCGTTCGAGAGTGGTATCTCAACCGGCTACTGGCAGGTTTCGAATACCAATCGCATTCACTGAGGCATTGGCCGCCCTATCCGTGCCATTCATAGGGGCGAAAGTTGCCGTCGAGCACGTCTTGGTGGCCGATGGTCCGCCCAGTGACGACTGCTGGATCGACGAGAACTAAGCGGACGGCGGCTTCAGCAAAGTCTTCTGCGGTGGCGAGATCGGTGAATTCACGGGCGTAATAAGCGACCCCGGGCGTCAAAATGGCTTTCGATGGGGAAAGTGCATTCACGGCAATATTGCGCTCGGCCAGGTCATACGCGGCGCACTGCGTGAGGTGTTCCATCGCAGCTTTTGATCCTCCGTAGCCAGGAAGCATGCCGCCGCTTCGATCTGTGTATGGACCGTTCCCAGGCATGCGCGACGCGCCCGAAGTGATGTTGATGATCGAGCCGAACCCAGCTTCGGTCATGTCGGGGGAAACAAGTTGCATCAGTTCATACGTGGCGAACACGTTCATCTCAAAGTGCCGACGAAACGCACTCAGCGGCGTACCAACAAACGTGGGCCACGGAGCCTTCGCCACAGAAGTTTCGGTCGCCACCGTTTGCGGTTTCAATGTCGCTGGTTTCAATGTCGCTGGTTTTACCGAAGATTCGGCACCCGGCTTTGGCGGACGACCTGGTGCCGTGAACGCGGCGTTGTTCACCAGAATCGTGATCGGTCCAAGATGAGCCCGGGCTTCGGTCACCAACCGGGCCGTTTCCCCGTCGGCCAGAAGATCGGCGCGAATGGCGATGGCGTGCCCACCAGCGGATTCGATTTCCGCCACGGTTTCACCAATGGTGCCGGGAAGCCGTTCGTCCCAAACCTGCTCGGTGCGCGCAACCACAGCGATCGCTGCACCCTCAGCAGCAAAGGCCAACGCTATGGCTCGACCCAGCCCACGGCTCGCCCCTGTCACAATCGCTACACGTCCATCAAGCCTGCCCATCGTTTACGCCCTTCGCTGTTGTTGTTGATGCTGTTGTTGTTTTGGTCATGAGACCGTCGAGAAGTCCGGTTAGTACTTCGAGTCGACGAACCTACCGCTCAGAACCACACGAACCCAATGCCGGCGGCTCGCGTGTGGTTGTGCACGCTCGCGTGTGGTTGTGCACGTGCACATCGGTACGCGAACATGCACTTTCGCGCACATACGACGCAAACGGCCATCCCGTTTCAGTTCGTAGAACGCGATCACTACGCTGATGCACTTCCAGGGCGGCTGCATACGTGCTGTTAGGAACGAGTCGCACGGAGTCCGCTCGATCGACTCCGGTGAAACTCGAAAGTTTTTCTCCAGAGAGCATCACGTGAGAGAGTGAGACCATGAGCCACACCACGTACTGTCGAATTTGTCCAGCAACGTGTGGCCTAATTATCGATTTCGAAGAAGGCAAACAAGCGCATGTTTCGGGTGATTTGGATCACGGTCTTACCCATGGCTTTACTTGCGCAAAGGGTCGCAGGATCGTTGACTTCCATACCGATCCACAGCGGTTCCTCAACTCTCGAAAACGAGCATTCGATGGGACCTTTGCGGATATCTCCGCATCGAGCGCCATCGAGGAGATCGCTGCACAGTTACGCGATATTGCCGACACCTACGGCCCTGATGCCATTGGCTTTTACTCCGGCACACAAGCATCGTATGCATCATTAACAAATCCGTTTGCTTCGGCATGGTGGCGAACCATGGGTTCCAAGAAGACCTTTTCCTCCATGACGGTTGATCAATCCGCCAAATGGGTAGCCGAGGGCCGCTTGGGTAAATGGGCAGCAGGAATGCAACGCTTCGCCGACGCCGACGTTTGGCTGTTAGCCGGCACGAATCCCCTCGTTTCTATGCAGGGCGGAATCTTCACGGGATTTCCCATTCACGATGGGTTCCGCCGACTGCAACAAGAAAAGCAGCGGGGGTTGCAGCTCATCGTCGTCGACCCCAGGGTGACCGAAGTTGCTACGCGCGCAGATATTCACCTGCAGTTGAAGCCCGGAACCGACGCCGCACTGTTTGCCGGATTGCTCCACGTCATCCTCGACCTCGGCCTTGAGGATAAGGCGTTCATTGCCCGTTGGACGGAGGGCCTTCCCGCGTTGCGCTCGGCGGTGTCGGCTTTTACTCCGGACGTAGTCGCCACAATTTGCGATGTCGATTCCCTTGAGTTGATTGCCGCGGCGAAGATGTTTGGCAGCGCGAAACAGGGTATGGCCACCAGCGGAACCGGGCCTGACATGGCGGCGTGGGCCAATGTTGCGGAGCACCTGATCCAAAGCATGAACGTGGTGTGCGGACGATTCCCACAGGCCGGTGAGGCGATTCTCGGTGGCGCAGTGCTTGGCTCAGGAAAGTCACCGCGTGCTGAAGCGATTGGCCCGAATCGAACTTGGGAGAGTGGATACCTGAGCGATTCAGGATATGGGTTGCTGCAAGGCCAACTACCTGCTGTGTCGCTTGTCGATGAAATCATGAAGCCTCGCGCTGATCGACTGCGTGCACTCATCGTTTCTGGGGGAAATCCCGCAGCGGCCATTCCCGGTCAAAACGCGCTCGTAGAAGCCTTGTCAGCGTTGGATCTGTTGGTCACCGTTGACCCCTTTCCTTCCGAAACAGCACAGTTGGCCCACTACGTGATCGCCCCGGTTATGCATCTTGAACGCCCAGATACTACGCGTGCTTATGAAGGACTCTTCGACGCATCATTCGCGCAGTACACGGCCGCGATGTTCCCAGCCCCCGATGGTGTAATTGACGATTGGGAGTTCTTCTTGCGCTTGGCCTGGGCCGCCGGCAATTCCCTCACTATCGCTGGCAGAGAGTACGCCCCAAGCGATCCCATGCCGACGACCGATGACGTGCTGGCATCGTTCTCAGCCCGAGCGCGTATCTCCTTAGCCGAAGTGAAACAGCATCCACACGGGAAGATCTTTGATGCAGTACTTCCGGTCGTTGCCGCTCCACCCAGTGATTCCGCTACGGGACGGTTTGCGGTTATGCCTGCCGACGTCGCCGATGAACTTCAACACGCTTACCAATCAGCAGTCACAGTTTCGCAGAGCCTTCGCCCGTTCCTGCTTACGGTGCGGCGTGCCAAGGAGACGATGAACACTTTCGGCAAGCAACTGCCCGGTCTGGCAATGGTTGCACTTAACCCCTGCCACATGCACCCGAATGATGCCTCATGGCTGGAGCTTGAGGATGGCGCATTGGTTTCCGTTACTTCCGATCACGGCACCATTTCCACCACCATCTCGGTCGACACCTCAATGAAGCAAGGCGTGGTCTCGATCACCCACGGTTTTGGCACCCTTCCGGCCTTAGCATCAGCCCAAACTTCAAACGATTCACCCAACGGGCAATGCGGTGCAAACGTGAACCAGCTATTAAGCATGCATATTAATCTTCAATCCATCAGTGCCATGCCTCAAATGACCGGAGTCCGAATCAGCATCGAACCGATGTAGACAGTTGGGGCCAACGTCGAGCGTTCGCCGCCCCAAACCGCACACCCGCAGCTCCAGCTACCCAGCGAAAAGCCGAACGATTCGGCGCTTCCGTAGGCGGCCAGCGAAACTCATCCTTCACTCTCCGCTCAATGGTCACATCCCTCGAGGCGTGCGCTACTCGGCCAACCCGGTTCCAAAGTCGTGGCTGATAACGCGCCTCTAACCCGAAATCAAAACCCGTTAGTTGGTTCGTTTCGCCAGACTCGATCACCATTAGGAATCCGGGGAGGCCGCTGCCACAATTGTGTCCTTTCCGGTGCGCAGTTTGCAACGGCAGCCGCAACCTCACTCACAAGGGAGCAACTTTTACCATGATGACGAACCAGGAAATTGCAACGTTTTTGCACACGCAAGTAGAGCGATGGAACGCCGGTGATCGTGATGCCCTCATGGCTGGATACCGTGAGGGTGGCCCCGCTGGGATGACGTTGGAGTTTCCGATTGGCACACCATTTCTCGATGGCTTCCCAATGATGGAGGGAATCTGGCAGGCCCACGCCGGGCACGTGAAGCTTCGTATTGAAACCTGCATCGTCAATGCCGGCGAAGGGGCGCTCTGCGTGGCCAATCAGCGCTTCGACGCTGCCGGCAACGTTGAATCGGTCAACATGAGCATCGAGCTGTACCGCTTCAACGCCGATGGCACATTGCATATCCGCTGGTTCAACGCCGCCATCGCCTAGTCAGCCGTGAACGCCGACCTCAGCCTCGCCAATGCAGAACCAGCTGCCAAATCAGCTCCCAAATCAGCTCCCGTATCAGCTGCGCAGCCCGAGCTCAGCGCAAATGAAAGCTTGCACCTTCGAACCTGCCCGCTTTGTGAGGCCATGTGCGGGATTGAGATTCAGGTAAAGAACGACCGGGTCACCCGTATCCGTCCGAACCCCAATGACGTTTGGAGCAAGGGTCATATCTGTCCCAAAGGCACCGTGCTCGGCAAGCTGCACGATGATCCCGATCGCTTGCGTTCGCCCATGGTGCGCGAAGGAACCGAGTGGCGGGCTGTCAGTTGGGATGAAGCGCTACATCGTTGCGAAGAGCTGATTCATGGCGTTTTGGAACGCCATGGGAAAAGTGCACTCGCCGTGCGTACCGGCAACATGGTGGGCCGTAGCTACCAGCTTGCACGCTATGTCGGCGCGTTCTCGATGAGTGCTCGCATCACCCGCTACGGATCATCCGTGGTTGATCAGCAACCAAAGAATTTGGCATGCGCGCTTATGTACGGCGATCCATGGATGATCCCCGTCCCCGATATTGCCCGCACGCAGTACTTCCTCGTAATGGGCGCCAACCCGCATGCTTCTCAGGGCAGCATTCTGGCATTCCCCGATGTGATGGGCGAGATCGAACGCATTCGTGAACGCGGCGGCAAGACCGTAGTCATCGATCCCGTCAATACCGGAACTGCTCAGCGCGCAGATGAATGGATTCCCATCGTCCCGGGTAGCGATACCGCTTTTCTTCTCGCCCTCGTCCACACCATTTTCGTCGACGGTTTGGTGAAGCTCGGTGCCCTTGAAGGAATCGTCCACGGCGTAGATGAAGTTCGTGCACTTACCAACGAGTGGACACCGGAGCGAGCCAGCGCGCTTTGTGGAATCAGCCCCGGGACCATCCGACGGATTGCTCACGAAATTTCCGAAGCAGAATCAGCGGCGGTGTATGGACGGATTGGCTTGTGCACACAGGAATTTGGCACCCTGGCATCCTGGCTTACCGACGTTGTGGCTATCCTCACCGGCAACTTCGACCGAGCGGGAACGCTCATGTTCCCCACGCTTCTCGCGCCATTCATGTCGTTGATGCCCGCCCGCAAACCAACGATCGGCACATGGCGCACTCGCGTACGTGGAACTCCCGAAGTGCTCGGCGAAGTACCCGCATCCTGCTTCGCGGAGGAAATGGATACACCTGGCGCCGGACAGATTCGAGGCGTGATCACCATCGGTTGCAACCCCGTCTCTAGCGCGCCGGATTCCAACCGGCTCGATGCTGCCATGGCCGATCTTGAGTGCCTGATTAGCGTCGACAATTATATCAACCACACGACACGTCACGCGCAAGTAATTCTGCCCGGCGGCTCACCACTGGAGCATCCAAACTTCGATATTTGGTCCTGGGCGTTCGCATTGCGAAGCGGATCCAAGTGGGCCAACCCGCTGTTCCCTTTGCCCGAGGGGTGGGTACAGGAATGGGAGTTGATGCACCGCCTGGGCGCGTTCTGTAACGGGCAAAAGAATGCTGATATTGATGTTCGTCGTCTCGATGATGCGTACTTCTCATTCTTCTGTGCGAGTCAGGGTCTCGACCCAGCGGCGATCATGGAAATCGCGCCAGAACCCGGCCCAGAGCGGTTGTGCGATTTGGCGGTTCGCATGGGCCCCTGGGGCGATCACTACGGCGCTAACCCTGGCGGGCTCACGCTCGCCGACGTCAAGGCTGAACCCAACGGTATCGATCGCGGCGCAGCCATCCCGCGTTTACCCGGTGTACTTACGACTGATTCAGGTCGCATCGAGCTGGCACCCGAGTACATCACCAGCGATCTCGCGCGGTTTGTGGAGTTCGAGAAGCGTGCCCGTCCAGAGCTGGTTCTGGTGAGCCGACGAAACGTACGTTCACTGAACTCTTGGATGCACAACGTGGAGGTTCTGCTCAAAGGTAAGGATCGTTCGTGTTTGCAGATCCATCCTTCCGACGCAGGTTTGCGAAACTTGCTCGACGGTGACCTCGCCGTTGTCGCAAGTACGTCGGGCTCCGTCACGATTGCCGTTGACGTGTCGACCGATATCGCACCAGGTGTCGTGAGTCTTCCCCACGGGTGGGGCAACGATGGCAAAGGAATGAAGCTCACCGTGGGAGCCCGTTACCCTGGCATCAATACGAACATCCTCTCCCCCGGCGACCTCCTCGACGAAATCTCCAACAACGCCGTCCTCAACGGCATCCCCGTGACCGTCACAAAGTTTCTCGTGTAACCCAAGTACCGGACGAGTCCTCATTCCTTGCCTCCTACATGTGCAGAAGAGTCAATCAGGCAGAGCCAAAGATTGTGCTACTCGAATTGTTTGGCAGCTTGGTAGACGTGCTTAGCGATCTCCGGGTACATGGTTTCGCAGCTGCTCACAGCCTCAAGAACGGAATCCACACAGCTTCGGACCTCTGGGATGATTTGATCCTTTGCCATTGGCCATCGAACAGCTTCGTTCACCAGTTCGGCCATCGTGACTTCGTTGAGCCTTCGTGCGTTGCCAATCAACATCCCGAGATCTTGCGTGAGAGGTTTGGGACCTCCGATGGTTGGAATTGGGTGGTGAACAACGGTGCTCATCACATCGTAGAGAGGAGCGAGGCGAGCGGAACCATCGGGTAAAAGCGGGGTTCAGACTGACCAGCAGCAGAGTCACTATCGACGGACGGCTGATCGGCAATAATAAGTGCACCTGCAGTATCACGTCCGATGGCTTCAAGAAGAGAAAAGTCGTCGAATGCTTGGTACAACGTACGCATCGCTGTGAGTCCATCACCCTCGGGCAGGAGGTTTTGGAAAAATGCTGAGACCACATCGCCGGGAGGACGAACTGCCGTATTCACAGGCATGGAGGTTGAAAGGATGGTTGAACCTATGCCCCACCGATCGATTGAATCGGGGCTGAAGTCGAATCGGAGCTTTCCGGGGCGGGGGCGTGAAAGTTCACCAAGCCGAGTTCCATAAAGCCAAACCGCAGTCACTTCTGCTCGACCGAGAGTTGCAGGCCAACACGAGCGAGCACGTTGAGCAAAAATTTGAGATCGGCTGTCGACCGGCCTCGCTCCAACTCAATAATGGCCCGAGGGTAGGTGCCAAGAGCTTCGGCCAACGCAACCTGCGTGAGGCCTTTTCCCTTTCGCGCGGCCTTTATCGCCTGACCTAAAATAAGCGGCTGGGGAATGATGGTCGCACTCACTCTTCCATCCTAAGCAAACATTACATTTTAGTAATAAATGCAGAAATTACATTTTGTTACATTTCTGTAACATTACCGATAAGCGTCATCGATTACCTTGACGGATGTTCAATCTGACTTGTTGGCCAGGGCGGCGTTGTGCCAGGGAGTCGAGGCCTGATTGTGGGATTACGCCGATTACGGGATAGCCGCCGGTGGTTCCTCCGTCGGGCCCTAGAACAATTGGGAGGCCGCTTGGTGGGAGTTGGACGGCACCGGGAATCATGGCTTCGCTGGGTAGTTCACCTTGGCGTCGCTTCAGTGGCGGACCGGCGAAACGAATCCCGGTTCGGTTGCTCGCGGGATCGATAGTCCAGGTCAACAATTCAAGGGACGCAAGCCCTGACTCCGACAGCCAATCGTGACGTGGGCCAAGGAGCAATGGTATGCCGATCGGATCAACGGGCAGCCGCAGCGGAACCACTTCGAACCATGCCTCTGTACTTGGAGTTGAACCGATCAACAGCAAATCTTCTGCGCACAAAGGAGGGGGGCCGATTTGGCCAAGCGAGTCATAGGACCGGCTGCCAAGAACTGATGCAACGGCAAATCCCCCGCGCGCCGCAAGATACGTACGCAGACCATTTGAGGGAGCTCCGATTCGCAGGTACTCACCAGTGTGCATGACAAAGGCCACGTTGCATGAGACCTCACGAGTCTGCACCCAACGACCACGAGTATTCACGTCGGGAGTGACGTCGTAACGGCCAACCAATGCTGACACGTCGCTACCCGTGATCGAGACAATGACATCGCCGGTCGAACCGAGCTCACACGGTCCCAGCAAGATCTCGATGGTTGCCGCTTCGAGATCATTCCCAACCAGTCGATTGGCCAGCCGGTGCGAATGCTGGTCAAATGCGCCAGATCGTGCGACGCCTTGATGTCCACGTCCCCTTCGTCCGAGATCTTGAAAGGTGCTGAACGGCCCAGGCCTGACCACTTTCAATCCGGCCACTCTCAACCCGGTTAGTTTCAAATCCATCGCGCTACACCCGCACAAATCGCACGAGGTCACCAGTTGTCAAGATACTTGGCGGATCGTTGGTGGCATCGAAGAGCACAGCGTCGGTATGACCAAGGAGTTGCCATCCACCGGGCGAGGACATCGGATAGATACCGGTATATCCCGCACCCATACCAACCGAGCCCGCAGGAACCGACGTGCGGGGCGTGGCCAGTCGCGGCACAGTGATCGCCGGATCAAGGCCAGCAAGGTACGGGAAGCTCCGCGAAAATCCCAAGAAAGCGACCGTGTACTCCGCCTTGCTATGCCGATGAATTATCTCCTCGACGCTAAAACCCGTGAGTGATGAAACGTTGTCGAGATCTGCCCCGTCATAACAAACCTCAAAGCTATGTTCACGAACCATTGATGCATCGGTTTCGCGAGGCGATTGGTCGAGCAGACCGCTCACCAACGAGACCAATTCGGAGCCCGCAATCCTCGAAGACTCGAAGTAGATCGTTTTCGCGCCCGGAACACACTCAGCAAAAGGCCCACCAACACAACGCCAATATGCCTCAAGCGTTTCCTGGCTCGACCCAAACTCTGCAAGTAACCCACTCGACCCATATGGCCGCCAAGAAACAATACGAGGGTGCAACGAGCTACTCACCGGTAACTCTTTTGTCAATGCAGACCAAAAACC
>JAYUVJ010000342.1:0-10245 GCA_043754155.1 Acidimicrobiia bacterium | reverse complement strand
ACGATGGGCAGAAGTATTCGGGTAACTCGCTGCATGAAGGAGGCGCCATCGATCTCGGCTGCTTCAATAAGCTCACGTGGTACTTCGGAGAAGAACGATCGAAGCATCCACACGGCCAAGGGCAGGTTCATCGACGTGTACACGATGATCAAACCAAGCCGGGTGTCGAGCAGTGCAAACTTTCGGAAGATGGCGTACAACGGCAAGATGGCGGCAGCAATCGGAAGAAATTTCGTGGAGATAAAGAACAGCAACACATCGCGCCACTTGCGGATGGGGCGAATCGACAACGCATAAGCGGCAGGAATAGCGAGGAGCAGCACCACGAGTGTTGACACGAGCACTACAAACATCGAAGTGCCGAGCGCCTTGAAGAACGTCAACGTCCCCGGAAGATCTTTCATGACTTCACGGAAGCGATCAAAGCCGCCGTCGAACTTCAAATTTGGTGTGGAGGTTTGAGCGCTGCCCTCTGTCTTAAACGAGGTGGCCACCATCCACAGCACGGGGAAGAAAAACAGCAATCCCATGGCCCAAGCCATAGCAGCGGAAATGCGAGAAACCCACCGGCGCTCGCCAACGAAACGTGTCTTAACCGTTGAAGATGCCATTTACTTTTCGCCTTCCAACAACGAGGAAATCAAGCGCAACGTGACATTGGCAATGATGATGGTGGCGATCACTACCACTACGCCAAAGGCCGACGAGGATCCGAACTTCCAGCCGCCGCCGATGGATCGTTGGTAGATGAAGTAAGGGATATTGCGAGCATCGGGAGCGCCGCCAACTAGCTGGGCCACGGTGTCAAAGGTTTGCAACAGGTAGATCGAACCGAGCAGTGCGCCCAGCTCCAAATATGGGCGTAGATGCGGAATCGTAATCCTGCGAAACACCGCAAACGCGTTGGCACCGTCGACGCGTGCGGCCTCGATGACTTCTTGGGTTTGGCTCTGCAACCCAGAAAGGATGATCAACATGATGAAAGGTGTCCACTGCCAGACCAGAACAAGCACCACTGAGAACAATGCGTGCTTAGAAGTAAAACCCGTCCGCCCAAAGCCCAAAGACTCAAGGATCCAGTTGACGAAACCGTAGGTGGCATCAAGGAAACCGTGGCGCCAAATAAGTGAGGCCGCCACCGGCATGATGAGAAACGGCGTAATAAGAAGTGTACGTATGAAGCCTTGGCCGAAGAACTTCTTGTCGAGCAGCACGGCAAGGAAGGTGCCGATGATGGTGGCAATGATGACCGTGCCGACGGTGGTAATCAGCGTGTTGAGTGCCGCTTCGCGGAAAAAGGGGTCCTGCAGGGGCTTGGAGAAATTGCGGAGCCCGTTGAATTTGAAACTGCGCGGCTTGAGAAAATCCCACTCGTGTACCGAGTACCAAACGGTGAGCAGAAACGGAAACTGCGTGACCACGACCGTGAAAAGAAGCGCCGGGAGCAATGGCAAACGCCGCGACCACTGCTGACGCTGGAGGGGAGACAACCGGCGGTTTGCGACCTGGCGATGTGCGTCGTCAGGTCCAGCAGGAGAAGCGGCGTTTGTTTTCATTTGAAACTTTCATTGCTGAAGAAATGCAAAACCCCCGGGTGGCGACGGATCCACCCGAGGGTTCAGCGATCTAACAAAAAGTATTACTTGCTGACCTCAGAAGCGATGGTCTGGCACTTATCGAGTGCCGCATCGTTGCTTTGGGTTCCGGCAATGGCGCCAGAAAGTTCAGCGGTGCAACGGGTTCCAATGTCGGCGAACTCTGGAACACCTACGTACTGCACGCCAGGAAGTCCTGGACGCTTTGTGGTTCCTGGGTTGTCGATTGGAGCAGCAAGCATGGCAGCGAGGGTGCGATCGGCGAATGCACCCGCAGCAGCTTGGTACTCAGGGATCGAGTAGGTGGAGGTACGGCTTCCTGGAGGAATGCCAGCCCAGCCGCCCGGAAGGGTTGCTGCCAGTTTGATGTAGTCCTTCGAGGTAGCCCAGCTCATGTACTTCCAAGCAAGGTCCTTCTTCTCGGTGCCAGCAGGCATGGCGAGAGCCCATGACCACAACCAGCCCGAAGCCTTGGTGACCTTGGTAGGTGCTAGAGCGTAAGCGAGCTTACCTTTTACTGAGGAGTCGGCTGATTCAAGAATGCCAGCGGCGACAGTTGCGTCGTACCACATAGCGGCCTTGGAATCCTTCATCATGGTGAGGCATTCGTTGAACGAAGCGTTGGCGGCATCTGGCTCGCCAGCATCCTTCAACAGCTGGGTGTAGAAGTTGAACGCATCCTTGAATCCACCGGTGTTGACTTGCGCCTTACCGATTGATCCATCAGCATTTGCTTCCCACCAAGTGCCACCGAAGGTGTTCACAACGGTGCCGAGTGAAGCTCCGAGATCGCCCCATCCTGGCTTGCCGCGGAGGCAGATACCAGCAGTGTCAGCGGTCTTCATCTTCTTGGCGGCGGTCGCGATTTCGTCCCAGGTTGGTGCATCGGGGATTACGGCGCCAGCAGCATCGGCGAGGTCCTTGCGATACATCACGAAGGACGATTCTGCATAGAACGGAACGGCGAACATCTTGCCGTTGTTGGAAAGTGCACCCTTTACTGCGGGGATGATGTCGGCAACGTCGTAGGCGGTGTCGGCGGTGGCCTGTGGGTTGAGGTCTTGCAACCAACCGTTGGCTCCGAATTGTGGTGCCTCGTACGGGCCAATCATTACAACGTCGTACTGGGCAGCACCCGATCCAACGGATTTGGTGACTTGCTCACGCAACGTTTGCTCATCTAGCGAAACGTAGTTGACCTTGATACCGGTGGTCTTGGTGAAGTTGTCAGGGGTGAGGGTTTGGATGTCCTTCATCGTTGGGTTGTCCACGATGGCGACAGTGATTTCTCCGCCTTTGCCTGCAGGGGCGGCAGCTGCTGCGGCAGTGGTTTCTGCTGCTGCTGCTGGAGCGGTGGTATCTGCGGCTGCTGCGGCAGTTGTGTCTGCCGATACTGCTGCGGTGGTTTCGGCGGCTGCGGCGGTCGTATCAGCGGCTTTGTCCTTGCTGCACGATGCGGCGGTGAGGCCGATCGCTAGAGCAATTCCTACCAGCTTGAACGTACGGCCGACGTGTGATCGTGGCTTCATGCATTTCCCCTTCGGTGGTGGAGCGTGTGGAGACAGCTTTCTAGCTCTCTCCGCCCCCGGTTGTTTGACGCATGTTGTTTTATCTTTGATTCGTTACCAAAGTCAAGTCAAACGGGGGTCAACTAGAGAAAAGCTCGGAGAATGTTGCAGATCTGCAGCTCAAATGTGGGATTGTGTTGGAATGGTCGTTCCTGAGCCACTGGCAACCGCACAAATCCAATCGTCCTCCGACCTGCCCCTTGGCACCGAAACGACTCCAGTCGTTGGTTCGCCCCGACTTTCTGGTGGGCTCCTGAAGCAGCTGGGTAGCGAAGGCGATGAAAACGGCTCGCTGAGACGGGCCGGCTTCGGAGCAATTACTTTGCCCACCTACGACCGCAGCTCGCTCACCGGCGGCATTACTCACATCGGTGTTGGCGGCTTTCATCGGGCACACCTCGCGCTCTACGTCGACGATCTTGCCCAAGCGAATGCCAGCACCTGGTCGATTACTGGCTCGGGCGTAACTGCCCATGACACACGTATTGCACGTGTGCTTAGTGAACAGGACGGTCTCTACCTTTTGGCGGAACGCGAAGGCGAACACGTTGAAGGGCGCATCATCGGTGCACTTACCAGTTTCCTGCCCGCCGAACACGATCCCCTTCCGCTCCTGAACAATCTGGTTGACCCCAACACAAGCATCCTTTCGCTGACGATCACCGAAGGCGCCTATCCCGTTGAACATGGTGTTTTTGTCGAATCGGAATCCCTGGCAGCCGACGTTCGTTCTGAGTCGCCCCGCGGCACCTTCGGGCTACTGATTGAAGCGCTGGATCGCCGTCGAAAAGCTGGCCTGGCCCCGTTTACGGTTTTGTGCTGTGACAACCTTCCAGGCAATGGACACGTAGCGCGGACGGCCGTACTAGGCGCGGCTTCACTACGTTCCGCCGAGCTTTCCGCATGGATCGAACGCAACGGCGCGTTCCCTAATGCCATGGTGGATCGGATCACACCACAAACCACCGACGCCGATCGAGCTTGGGTCGCGGAGACTTTTGGATTCATCGATGGCTGGCCCGTGGTGTGCGAACCATTCCGCCAATGGGCTCTGGAGGATCACTTCGTTGAGGTTCCAGGAAAGCAGTCTCGCCCGCCTTTTGAATTGGCCGGCGCGCTTATGACCAATGACGTGTTGCCCTATGAGCATATGAAGCTTCGCTTGCTTAACGGCAGCCACTCGGCGTTGGCTTACCATGCCGCCCTCGCGGGAATTAAGTATGTGCACGATGCAACGCTGAACCCACCCATTCAACGGTTCATTCGTTCGCTTATGAAAGACGAAGCGGTGAAAACCCTCACCGTTGCACCAGCGGGAATCGATCTTGATGAGTATCAAGAATCGCTGGTGCGTCGCTTCTCTAACCCCGCCATTGCCGACACGATAGCCCGGCTGTGTCTCGATGGGACCGGTAAGTTCCCCACCTTTATTGTGTCGTCGCTGGAATCCCAGTTGGCCTCGGGTGGCGAGATTCGTATGCTGACGTTGGCCATTGCCGGTTGGTGCCGTTACCTCCAAGGAGTGGCCGACGATGGCTCAGCTCTCGTGCTTTCCGGAGATCCGTACCTGGCCGAAGCCACCGGTTTTGCCATGCGAAGCACAACCGATCCAACCGCGTTCCTGCACTATGAGCGAGCACTCGGGCCGAATTTGGCCTCGTCGACCCGGTTAGCTGAGGTGTTTACTGAGGCGCTCACCAACCTAAAAATGTTTGGCTCGTTGGGAACACTTGAGCGGTGGACCTCGCAGTTTACCGGGAACGTTTCTCTGTAACCTGGGCGCGGTTCGGCAACTCGGGAATTGCAAAGAAGATGAAGGCCTAGGGAGTACGAAACATGAACACACAAATCAGCTCACCGAAAATGTGCCCGAAGACGGTTCTCATTACCGGTGCGGCTGGCGACATTGGCAACGCCGCGGCAATAGAACTCGGTGCGCAAGGCCAATCGCTTGTTCTCGCAGATCACCCCGCGGCAGCCGCCAAGCTGGAAGAACGAGCAGAGTCGTTGCGTGCATTGTCGGGAGACCTTTCAGTGATCACCAGCACCTTCGATGTGGCCGAACGTGGCGACGTTATCGAGGCGTTAGCAGTCCTTGCCGCGAAAGGTTTCGTTCCCAATTTGGTGTTCAACAACGCAGGCTTTCAAGGTGCGTTCGCGCGTGTTGATCAGATGGATTCAGCCGACGTCGCCAAGGTGCTGGCAGTCAACGTACTTGGAGTTTTTAATGTTGTTGCCGAGACGTCGGCCCGGTTAATTGCCTTAGGCGAACCTGGATCAATCGTGAACACCGCATCAATGGCCGGTGTCGGCGGTGCGCCCAATATGGCGGGGTATTCAGCCTCGAAAGCTGCAGTAATCGCGCTTACGAAAAGCAGTGCGAAAGATCTTGCTCCGTTTGGCATTCGCGTGAACGCCGTTTCGCCTGCGTTCATAGGTCCGGGCGCCATGTGGGATCGCCAGGTAGAACTCCAAGCAGCCGTTGGTAGCCAGTACTACGCCACTGATCCAGCAGAAGTTGCGCAGCAGATGATCAACATGGTTCCTCTGCGTCGCTACGGATCACTCGCTGAGGTAGCCAGCGTGGTGGCATTTCTACTTTCAGAGGCTGCGTCATATCTCACGGGGGTCAATATCGAGATCTCCGGCGGCTCGGCTTGAGCGCCGGACGGGACCGTAAGGATGAAGCTATGTCGACGATAGAGAACCCCCTGCTTCCCTCTTCGCCTACTCCGATGCAGGGCGTCATTAGCGAGAAACAGAGTTCACCTCTGGCGCCAGCGGTTGACAGTTTGCCGGAATTTGGTGCGGCGCAGAAACCCGATAGCTCAAGTGGTGTTCTTCAGGTTGAACGGCATCGGCTTATTCACCGTCTTGCCCTCAAGAACGGATCGGTGGATGTATCGGATTTGGCGCAACACTTTGAGGTGACCACCGAAACCATCCGGCGTGACCTTTCCGATCTGCAGGAGAGGGGTCTAGTTCGCCGAGTACACGGTGGAGCGGTGCCGGTAGAACAGCACCACCATGAGCCCATGGTCGACGCTCGAGACATGCTTAATGCCGATGAAAAGTTGGCGATTGGGCGATTGGCTTGTCTCGAAGTTCCTTGTGGTGGGACCATTGTGATCGATTCGGGGTCAACTGGACAACGCCTGGCTGAGGCTCTTTCCGTCGACGCCGATGCACACATCATGACTAACTCATTAGTAACCGCGCTGACTTTAGCTCGACGGGGAGTGAAGCAACTTTCGGTACTGGGCGGCAGCGTTCGAACCAATACCTTTGCCATGGTGGACGCACAAACCATCGAGGCGGTGAGAGCCATGCGCGTTGATGTGCTGTTCATCAGCTGCGACGGCCTTTCGTTGAACCGAGGACTCACTACCCCGTATCGCGAAGAACATTTGGTAAAGCGTGCCATGATCGAATCGGCCCGACGAGTAGTGGCTCTGGTTGATCACTCCAAGTTCGGCAACGATCAAACCTTCTGTTTTGCCGGCCTCCATGAAATTGACGTGTTGGTAACTGATACACGTGCAACCAACGACGAAGTAGAAATCCTCACTGAGGCGGACATCGATGTTCGGCGCGCTAGTGCTTGAGGTTGTTCCGGGCCTACCCGAGCTTGAAGCGATTGCCATAACAGTCGCCCGGGCGGCTGCCGTGCATGTTGCTGCAAACTTTGGCAAAGCTGCGAGCATTGGCACCAAGAGCTCCGACACGGATGTGGTTACGCAGACGGACGTTGACACCGAAACGCTGATCCGTCGTCTGCTCGGAGAAGCCACGCCCGGTTGTGGTTTTGTGGGGGAGGAAGGCGGAGGCACCGGCGCCGATCGTCGATTGCAGTGGATTATTGACCCGCTCGATGGCACCGTGAATTTCTTGTACGCCGTTCCGATTTTCTCCGTCAGCATTGCCGCAGCGGTTGACGGCGAGTTCGTTGCGGGGGCCGTCGTTGATGCTATGCGCGCAGAGGTATTCTCGGCCCACGTTGGCGGAGGTGCCCGGCGCGACGGAGTTCCGCTGAGTGTTTCCAGCTGTTCAGCGTTGCCCCTTGCCCTGATTGGCACCGGTTTCTCCTACACCCCTCGTTTGCGGGCCATTCAGGGCGACATCATCAGCCGGATGCTTCCCATCGTGCGCGACATTCGGTGCTTTGGTTCAGCGGCACTGAACTTGTGTTGGGTGGCCATGGGACGAACCGATGGGTACTTCGAACGCGATATCAAAGTTTGGGATTGGGCCGCCGGTGCCATCATCGCTGCCGAAGCTGGCGCCGAAGTGGAATTTCCCTGCCCCGAAAATGACGGACTGGTAATGGCTGTAGGCCCCGGAATCGTTGATCAACTCCGAACAGCAACTCTGGCATTACCTAAGGAGCCTGTGATCGTTGGCTGACCGTTTCCACCTGGAACTGGTCCTTTAGCTTGGCACTTCACGTGCACTTCCCTTGGGTTTTATTCAGGGGTTCAGTGCATTCCACGGCGATTGGCACTGGCTTCTCAGCACCGCGCGGAACTCAGATAGAAGTCATTCACCGAGACTGCTGTGCGCGCACTAGATGATTCCGTGTCCGGCCAGGAACTCAAGGAGGGCGGGTCGGTCTGTATTTTCCGCGATTCTTGCCGCGGCTTCGACTACACGCCACCCTTCAAGCGTGCCGTCGGGTGGGGATATGTCGGTAAGCACACGTAGCATATAGGAATCGTGAAGCTCGCGAAGAAGTTGAACGGACGCACCGGGGAGGTGCGTTGCATCGCTCTCAGAAACGTGACCGCCGAGAAGTATCGATGTGCGAGCGATGTCGCCAAGCGCTTCGCCGCGAGAAACATCGAACCAATCCACAACGATCGGTCCGCTCGGGCTCAACAGCACATTCTTGGGGTGGAAGTCTCCATGACAAAGCGAAACCTTGGTCACGGGCGGGAGCAATTCCAAAACGCTGTCAATTCCTGGATGCACCGAACGAGCGGCGTCGCGAATCTTGCACGCCAGTCGCGCCCGTTGCGAGGGTAGCGAGATGGGCGGACGGATGGCTAACAGTTGGGTGTGAAGCTCCCCGAGTTGTTCTCCAAACTGGCGAACATCGTGCGGTGAATCCACCATGGCATCCCACAGCGATGGACCATGAATGCGTTCCATAATGCTCACTTCACGCCCGTTGACAACTTCGACCCCAAACACCTCAGGCACCGGCGCACCGCACTTGTGAAGGGCCGAGGTGTAGTTGGCCTCAAAGCGCATCCAACCCTCAGGCGTGGAATCCTTCGGCACCTTGGCCACGGCACCGCCACCATCGCCCCACTCATGAATAACTGAGCGCGACCCCATCGCAATAGCTTTTCCCAATTCCGTCATGAAACTCTCCTGCCCGAGACGATATCGGTTCTTCCAGAAGCAAATGGGTCGGGTTACATAACCTTAGCGATCACCCTCTTGTGTACGCAGAGTGAGCATGACAACATGACTAGCGTGATTTTAAGACGCGCCCGGGGCAAGGTACCTACGCGCAATGGCTTTCCTTCAGCCAAAACGGCCCTCTTGCTCGTGTTAGCTACCGTTCTTGCGGGGATAGTTGCTCCTGTCTCGATAGCAGCGAATAAGGCCACATCACAAAGTGGGACTCAATCTGGAGTGAAGTATCAAGGGGACGGGGACGATGCAGACTTTGACAGCCCCATATCGCTGGACGTCGACCCGACCAGTCAGGCAAACTCATCGCTCTCCGGACCCGACGACATTGCTGATTCGAACCATGGTTGCGTGGGCACCCCAGCTTACGAGCCTCAAGAACCTGGGAAAGTGGTCAATAGGTCAGAGCCGTATAGGGACCCGAAAACCGGCAAGAGGAAGTTGAGAGAGGTCTACGACCATACGAACTTGACCATCAACGTTTCTTGCGGCGGGACCTTTCTGCGATCGATCGTCAAATGCAGTGGAAGTTGCCCGACAACACCGGATCCAGACGTTTCCCGGATGGTTGACAGGTTGGTTGGAAGCGAACTAGTTCGGCTTCCGAAACCTTCACCATCTCTGTTTCCTAGGCCTTCGGCGCAAGCTCCTATTCCAGGCGTTGTCTTCTTTTACGGGGTGACGGATGACCAGTTCGACAAAACCCAGGAGATCCCCCTTACCGGCTGTGGATTCCTCGACTGTGCCACGGTAATTTTTAGGGCCAAGCCAATCGGAGTCTTCTTTGATCCGGGTGATGGTCTGGGGACGCGAAAGTCCTGCACGACATCTGGTCCTGGTGTGAACAGCCGTAAAGAGGCGATTAGTGCAATGACGAAAGGTCCAAACTGCTGGGTGACGTTTCAGAAAGCTGGGACCTTCAAAACCACGCTCTACCTTCGCTATCGGGCGACATGGATTTTCTACCAGTGGACACGAACTGGAAACCCAGTTCTAGGCCAAGGAACCCGAACTGGTTTGACTTCACGGCGAATCAACATCACGGTGCACGAACGGCAACCAGTCGTGATTGGTTAATCAACTGGGCGAGGTACGCCGACGAGCGTTGGGTCTGACAAACTGGGGTGACCATGTCTGCCCCGAAGTTCACTCCTGTTGCTACCGTCGGCGCCTATCGGGACGGGCAACACCTTCCTCCTGCAGCTGAGTGGCTTGCTGATCGTCCGGCGGATTTGGCGGCGCATCACCCTCGCGGTGACCAACTAGGGAGCCCGGGGCCTGGTCAGGGATATGCACTCAAGCTGGGCAACCGGTTTCACGGCAAGCTCAACCTGGCTGAAGGCGAGAACGAGCACGACGTGATTTTGGGTTGCCTAGGTGTAGCTACCAAGCGTGCCTCACTCTTTGGACGGGCTCCGGTTATTCACGATCTCACTATGGCCTTTGAACTTTTTGGTTTCATTGGCGAGCCCGCTTCCCCAGAGCAATTGGCCTTTCGACGCCCCCTTTTCGAAGCCGCTGGTCACCACTACGAAGTTCAGCGCCAAATTGCCGATCTCGTCCCCGAAGAAACCTTGCGCCGCGGAGTTTCCGGCGTCAAGCTGCAACTCTCCCTGGGCAAGTGGCGTTCGTTGCTTACCCAACGTGCTGCTGTTTAGCTTTCG
>JAYUVJ010000341.1:0-23141 GCA_043754155.1 Acidimicrobiia bacterium | reverse complement strand
CGTGCCGTGATAGCGGAGTGTTCAATCCGAAGTGATTCGTCTACGGCTGCCTCGCAAGTTCGTGAGCTACCCAGTGCGGGATTCCGGCCCGGTGGGTTGGTAGGTACACTTATTTTACGGGCTCAGGCTTTAGCGGGCGACGAAGAAGCCTGTGATGAACTACGTGCTTTTGCGCTGTTCCTTCGGGCGCCTGGCTTGCTTGCTGGAATTGAAGCGCCTGCCCTTTGACGTAAGCCATTCCTTCGGACGGGTCCTTTGATACCGAAGGGCTACCGCCTGGTCCTTGGTTTGCAGAGACCCATTTTAAGGGCGCGTTTTGTTTGCTGCGGAGTCCCAAGTTGACGACGTGACACCCGCTTCGCGCAATGCCACCTTACGTACTTTTTCGGTTGGTGTCTTTGGAAGGGCGTCGGTAAATTCGATGAACCGGGGAAGCATGAATTTTGGTGTGATCGTCAAAAGATAAGCGTGCAGTTCTGTTGCATCAACGGTTGCGGATGGCTTTAGGACGACCACAATCTTGACTTCGTCCTCGCCCCATTCAGAAGCAACGGCAATAGCAGCTGATTCAAGCACCGCTGGATGGGTATTCACGTGAGCTTCGACTTCCATTGAAGATATATTTTCGCCCCGTCGACGGATGGCGTCTTTTTGTCGGTCAACGAAATGGAACCAACCGTCGGTATCTTGGATGAAACCGTCGCCGGTATGGAACCAACCGTTCCGCCATGCTTCAGAAGTTTTCTCGGGCATTCCAAAGTATCCGGCATTAAGCACCCAAGGCTCATCAGCGCGAACGATAAGTTCACCTAGCTGTCCTCTCGGAAGTTCACGGTCGTGTTCGTCCACCACGCGAAGGTCATATCCCGGCCGTGTTCTTCCGCATGCGGTGAAAGGCATAGTGGCGGTTTCGTCGTAGTCGGCCTCGATCGGGCTGGAGATTTCGGTCATGTTGAACACGGTGTTTACTTTTGTGCCGAAGCGACGGTTAAAATCGTTCAGTTCTGGGATGAGCGGGACCATTATCACTTTGTTGAGTGGTGTTTCGCTATCCGTGGGGAGCTCTGGTTGGCGGTAAATGAAATTGGCCATCGCTCCAAGTAACAGTGTTGTGGTGCAGCCGTATTTCCGAATATCAGACCAGAATTCATCGGTTTTGAAGTACTCGCGGATGACTCCACGCATGCCAATAAGGGCGATGGCGTAAACGGTCATCTTTCCGGAAACGTGGTACATCGGGAACGGGCAGTAATAACAATCATCCTCCGTCCAGGTTGACGAAAACGATGCAACCGTGGCGTGTTGTTGGATGTGGGTATAGAGAACGCCTTTCGAAGGGCCTGTGGTTCCTGAGGTGTAAAAGATCTCGGTAACATCCCATGGCTGGGGCCCAATGAATTTGTCCTCCGTGGGCGAGCTGCTGGAAGGTTCACCAAGAAAGGCTTCACCTTGGAGAATCGTGATTCCCAGCCGTTCAGCAAGCGCAGCCTCGGTCCAGGTTGTGGACTGCGAGAGGTCGGGCACGATGAGGGTATCTACCTGGCCAAGCTCGCTTCTTTCGAGGGCGACAAGTCGATCGAGATACCGCTCAGCGACTACTGCTATGCGTGCATTTGAGTTTTGGAAGGTGTAGCTCAGCATCATCCCTTGAAAGGCGGTGTTCACTGGCACCTCCCAGGCAACGAGCCAATTCAGCCCCACCCAACAATGCACGGCATCGAATCCAACGGGCAGCATCGAAAGCACGGTGTCGCGGGTGCCGACGCCGAGGCGATCAAACCCATGGGCCCAACGTAGAGACTCCCGGTGAGCCTGACGGTAAGTAAGCGTACGATCTCCCTCAACCTGTTGCAGGAAGACACGATTGGGCGTTTCGGTGGCACGCCGACGAAGGAGGTGGGGTAGAAGTTGATCCTGGGTGATCACTGAGTTCTCCTGATGATTTCGAAACGTTGCTGTTGTTCTCTTTGTGATGTTTACAGGTCCAGTTCACCTGGTCCTCCAGTAGCTAAGCAGAGTTGCCATCCCCATCCCAACCCGTGCAAAAATGCGACATGACGTAAGGATCAAGACAACTACCGCTTCCAATTGCTACCGCCACATTCCTGCCGAACGACTTGCCGGTTCGTCTCTCGGGCTTATTGGACGAGAACCCGAACTCACTGCGGCTGCCGAACTCATCGCTTCGCACCGGCTCGTGACCGTCATCGGTGCCGGTGGGGGTTCCGGTTCATCCGTTGGTTGAAACCGGCACCCACAACGTCTGCGCGTTGAGGCGGTGCTACATCCCCCAAATGGGGGACCCCACGCGCTTTTGCTCGGGATGGTCAAATCCGCTCGTATGGCGCGTTGGGGTCGATGTGAGGCAACCTGGAGTTATGTGGCAACCCGAAATTGACGAACTCCATCGACGCGAAGCCATTTCTGAGGAAATGGGCGGGAAAGAGAAGGTTAAGCGCCACCATGACAACGGCAAGCTCACCGTAAGGGAACGTATTGCCTCGCTACTAGATCGTGATTCGTTTCATGAGATCGGAAAGATCTCTGGCGTTGCTAGCTACGACGACGAAAGCGGTGCGCTCACTATTTTTACGCCCACTAATTTTGTTATGGGGCGGGGCAAAATCGATGCTCGATCAATCGTGGTGGGTGGCGACGATTTCACGGTGCGCGGAGGTGCCGCCGATGCTTCGATCTGGGAAAAACAAGTTCGCGCCGAGCAGATGGCCAACGAGCTTCGGCTACCGATTGTCCGTTTGATTGATGGCACCGGCGGAGGTGGGTCAGTCAAAACGTTGGAGATGACCGGACGAACCTACGTGCCAGCTAACCCAGGTTGGCAATGGGTGGTAGCCAACATGGAAACCGTTCCAGTGGTGTCGCTCGCGCTTGGCTCGGTCGCGGGTCTCGGCGCAGCCAGAACAGTAGCCAGTCACTACTCGGTCATGGTTTCGGGACTGAGTCAAGTGTTTGTAGCTGGGCCGCCGGTAGTTGCTCGTCTCGGCGAACACGTCACGAAAGAAGAACTTGGTGGCACCCATATTCACGCCCGCAATGGTGTTGTAGACGATGAAGTAGACACCGAAGAAGAAGCGTTTGCTCGCACGCGAAAGTTTTTGTCCTATCTGGGTTCTTCGGTGCACGAACTTCCACCCCGCGTTGCATCAACTGATGATCCTCAGCGCGCAGATGATTGGTTAATGAACGCCATTCCCCGGGATCGACGAACCGTGTATAAGGTACGCAAAATTATCGAGTCCGTGGTCGACAAAGACTCGTACTTCGAAATCGGAAAACTGTGGGGACGAAGTGCGGTTACTGGTTTGGCGCGGGTAGACGGTTGGCCCTGTGGCGTGCTTGCGTCGGATCCGTATCACTACGGGGCAGGGTGGACCGCCGATGCTTCTGACAAGATCATTCGCTTCGTTGATTTCTGTGACACGTTCCATTTGCCTGTGGTGCATTTGGTTGATCAGCCGGGCTTTGTCATCGGTGTCGGGGGTGAAAAAGCTGGGACGATCCGACACGGTGCTCGGTTGCTGTCGGCCATTTATCAAGCGAAAACACCGTGGTGTTCCATTATTTTGCGTCGGGTCTACGGTGTTGCTGGTGCGGGGCATCATCCGCACACGAATATCATGTTCCGTGCGGCGTGGCCGTCGGGCGACTGGGGTTCCCTGCCCCTTGAAGGCGGTATTGAAGCGGCCTATAAGAGTGACCTGGCCGCAGCTATAGATCCCGAAGCCCTTTTGGTCGACATCACGAAGCGGCTCAACCGGGTGCGTTCCCCGTTCCGAACCGCTGAGACCTTCGAGATCGAGGAAATCATCGATCCTCGCCATACCCGGCGTCACCTCACCGAGTTTGCCAACCTTGCTGCCCCACTGCGCCAGGCCGGACTCCGTCACACTGGTATGCGTCCATAGGACTGACGAAGCACTTCTTGCGGTCGGTAGCGGGCGAGTTAGGGGCCTTCGGTCACGTTTACGGTTTGGCCGTCGGCCAAAATCGCAAAGACCGTCGGCATGTCGTCAAGACCCGTTACAGCGATATCGACCACAAACCCCCCGGATATCGATGAAATGGTCTTTAGCCGCACGTGGTCACCAAGCTTCACTTCGATCGCTGTCACATCCTTGCGCGCAACGCCGCAAACAGAAGTGAACGCAGTAGAGCTGGAAGATCCAACGGAAGTCAGTGAGCTCCGGCTTGACTCGATGCCTAGGTCAATCACCGGGAGGGGCCAGCCAGCTTTTTCTGCTTCGGCGGCAAAGATCCACCCATCCCAATCACAAGCAGACAGTCCGCCCATGGCAATCCAATAACCGATCGGCGATTGCTCTAGCTCGACCCTAGCTTGCCATCCCATTCCTTGGTGGTCCCGACCAACTACCCACGCCATACAGCTCAGGTGCCCGACATCAACATCCACGAGGCCGGCCGAATCTGGCAGAAGCGAAGAGAACGCGCCAAGAAGGTGCCCGCCGTTCATCGCGGCTTCAGCTATTTCCGTTGCTGCTTCCCAAGCGTGAATATCGCTCATCTGGAAAACAATACGCCTCGCACGGGGCTAATTGAAATTACACCGATGACCTCGGGCGTTGTTTGTAACCTGAGACATGCTTGAACTTCGGCCCTCCTGCGAACACTGTGAAATCCCACTCGACCCTCTGGGTGATAATGCGCGTATTTGTACCTATGAGTGCACGTTCTGCTCCCGTTGTGCGACCTGGGAACTTCTTGGCATATGCCCCAATTGTGATGGCGAACTGGTACCTCGGCCACGACGGCCACCGGAACTATTGGTACTGAACCCGCCGAGGGTAGCTGTCGTCCACCAGAAGGTTAACCTTGACGCCCATCTCGCGAAAGTGGTGGCTCGGTTGGCCCGGGGAGACCTGCCCTCGCAAGTTTGGACCGTGTCCTTTGCCAACGGGCGACCTAGTGGTGATTCTGGTTCCTCGAACGACGGGTACGCCGAGATGGGCGACGAAATGAACACGTTGGCGGCTCAACAACCGGGGTTCATCGGCGTGGATTCTGTGCGCGATTCCGATGGTGTGGGGATCACCGTTTCTCGTTGGTCCTCAATCGCAGCGATGGTCTCGTGGCGCAGAGTGGTTTCGCATCAGGAAGCTCAGGCGAGCGGACGAGAACGTTGGTACAGCTGGTACCGATTCTATGTTGCCCGGGTCGACCGCACCTCTGAGTTCGAGCGTTGATCGGAATGGAGCTGTTTGGTTCTTGGGAGTTGGAATGTCACGGTGCTCAGCAACGTTAATTGGGGCATACAAAGTTCACCTAGTAAATTCACGGTAACTAGTAAACGCATTGTTTGACTTAGTGAACTCCGTGTTCACCTTGCAACACAGGTCAACCCCCTCATAATTAGAAGCAGCATTTCACCGTGCGGGCATAGAGAAAGTGAGCATTCGGGTGGCGTTGATACGGGCGTAGACCGGGCCCGAATTGAGAAAGTTCTCCCATTCGGCTCCATAGCGCGAGGTGTAAATGTTCAATAGCGTTTGACGGAAACCTTGGTGCTCCGAGGCACCAACGTCGATTCTTGCCGCGGTGCCATGGACAGTTACGGCAAGTTCTTCTCCTGGTAGGTGTGTGGCACTCACCGCAGGTCGATGGTTGATGTGCTTGAACCGAACCGATTCTGGTGACGAACCAAAATAGAAACTGCCTCGATGAAAGATTCCGTCGACTGGTCCAGCGATCGGTCGGCCATCTGCGGTGACGGTAGCGAGAACGAGGAGTCGCATACCTACAAGTTCTGCGCAAAGTGCTGCGGCACTGAGTCGTCGTTCCGCGGTGATGACTTCCCGGAGGTGCACTCCACTGGCCGCGTAGCTCCTGTCGAGCAAATCCTGCAGATTGGTTAGGTCTTGCTTGGTCTCGTTCACAGTTCCTCCTCGGGTGTGGATTGCTTATGGAATCCTAGGACCGAGTTGGTGGCTGTTCATTTGTTTCCATGGTGCTCGGTTGTACTCGGGCGTCCTCCAAATTGTTGGCAGAATGGGGCGGCATGTCGAGCTCAACCACAAACGATTCCGTTTGCCCATCTCCGGAACTGCTTGAGATTGCTTCCGATCATGGTGCCCGCGGCCCGGTCCTGATTTGGCGGTTTGCTCAGCCGCTACGATCGATCAGCTCAGCAATCGTTGGTGGCGGAATTGGGAGTTGTGACTGGGTGCTCAATATGACCGTTGATCCACTGTATTCGCGCTTGGATCCCGCAGCCCATATCCTCGAAGTCGCTCGCATCCTCATGCTGGAAGGAAACGGTTTGGGGTTACTCACCGCGGTGGATGTAGGCATGCATACGATTGGGCGATCGGAAGGTGCTGTGGTTTATTCAACGGTTGGTGTGCGCCTGCCGGTGCGGGCCTTTGATCCTCACGAGGCCCTACCCCCGGATAAGTATTCGGGGTCAAACAGTGGGGGTGGGGCCAAGCCCGGAACCATCAACCTAATGTGCTTTGTGGGGCAGAACCTCAGTGATGCAGCGCTAGTGAATGCAGTGGCCACCGTAACCGAGGCGAAAACGCAGGCCTTATTTGATCGTGGGGTTCCGGGAACTGGCACGGCAAGTGATGCAGTTTGCGTGTTGTGTCCACCGAATGGAACTGAAGACATCTTTGGAGGCCCACGTTCGTATTGGGGTGCGCGGCTTGCTGCGGCAACCTACTACTCCGTCGTTTCTGGCATTGACCGTCAGAGAGAAGTCGATGGTACGCGCGCATGACATCTGATTTTGTGGGGCGTTCACTCGCAGTTGCCATTGGTTTTGGTGCCGATCACCTTTTCGGTGAACCGCCGGTTGATTTCCATCCTGTAGTTGGGTTTGGCTGGCTAATGAAACGGCTAGAAGCCATGATCTATGCCGACTCGCGGACTGCAGGAACCGCGATGTGTGCCATCGGAACCGGCCTAAGTTACGGCATTGGGGTTCTAGGAACTCGATTGCTTGGAGACCATGTTGCAACCACCTTGGCCGTAGCTACCTCGGTTGCAGGAAAAATGCTGGCCGACGAAGCGCAGGCCGTTTGGTCCGCCTTAGAGCGCCATGATCTGCCAACAGCTAGGGCACGAGTGATTTCCCTGGTGGGCCGATCAACGACGGATCTCGATGAAGTGGCGATTTCGAGAGCTGTCATTGAATCCCTGGCCGAAAACACCGTCGATGCCGTGATTGCCTCGCTGGTGTGGGCTTCGATCGGTGGTGCGCCAACAGTTCTGGCTCATCGGGCCATCAATACTCTTGATGCCATGATCGGGCACCATTCGCCCCGATACGAGAACTTCGGATGGGCGAGTGCTCGGCTCGATGACGTCGTCAACTGGATTCCTGCTCGGATAGCAACAATTGCAGTGGCGGTGGTTCGTCCGGCTAGGGCGCGAACGGTTTGGAAGATTGTTGGTCGCGATGCTGCGCAGCATCCTTCGCCAAATGGGGGAGTGATTGAGGCCGCCTACGCCGCAGCGCTGGGTATCGAGTTGGGTGGAACGAATCGTTACGGCGATCGAGTGGAAGAAAGAGGCATCCTAGGTGAAGGTCGTATCGTGCGAACCGCCGACATTTCCCAAGCGGTGACTCTATCGCGCAGAATCGGTTTGCTCTGTGCACTTATCTTACCGCTTGTCGTGGCTTTGGGTACCTCGGCTTTGCGGCGTCCCTTAGGCATTGAGTCGGCTGGCAGATGAACGACACTAGTTTCCTTAGGGCTCCCGACGGGTTGGCAGAATCAGACATCTTGACGCAACACGCCGGAACGTTGCTCCCCAGTTGGTCTCTTGATGCCGATTTGCCAATCCGGTTGCTCAACGTTTCGGAGAACACCACCTTCGCAGTTGGGGATGATCTGGTGTTACGAATCTACCGTGATGGCTACTCGTCATTGGCCGAAATAGCCTCGGAGCTGGCCTGGCTGACAGCGGTTAGGAACGACACTGGACTGTCCACTCCACACGTTGTGTCGGCAACATTGGGTAAGCAAATAGTGTTATCTCGGGTGGACGAACTGGAATCGGATCGGTACGCGGTGATGTTTCACCGGTTGCCTGGACAAGAACCAGATGTGGCCAACCTTGCGACGTTGTTTGAACCGCTCGGTGCACTCACTGCTCGGCTGCATGGGCATTCCAAACAGTGGGTGCAACCAAGTGGTTTTGTCCGTCGCGTATGGGATGTGGAACATTCGATTGGTGAAATGGGCCACTGGGGGCACTGGAAAGACGGGTTGGGAGTTGGTTTGGCTGAGCGTGAGGTGTTGAATCGACTTGCGGAACGAATCACGAAACGGCTTCACGATTTCGGTTCGAACTCCAGCCGCTTTGGCCTCATTCATGCCGACCTGCGACTGGCCAATCTGCTGGTAACTGATGCAGGCGAGATTTCGTTGCTTGATTTTGATGACAGCGGCTTCTCATGGTTTGGCTACGACCTTGGCTCGTCGTTGTCGTTCATCGAAGACCATCCCGATCGCGATGAACTCATCGATTCATGGTGCACGGGATATCGAACGGTGGCGGCGCTTGAACCAGAAGTAGTAATTGAGCTGATGACATTCGTGATGTTGCGTCGACTGATCTTAACCGCTTGGTTCGGTACACATCCCGATATTGACCTGGCTCACACCGTCGGCAAAACCTTTGCTCAAGGAACGTGCCAACTTGCCGAAAGCTTTTTGATGTCGAGCGGTTGACGCCTGCGCTTAGGAGGTGAATGGGTGTCCTGTAAGCCGTGATGCCACCAAGGGTCAGGTTGTAAAACCTCCCTCGTAGATTTGGCCGCCCGATTGCTTTGGTCGGCAGAGTTGGTCGCTGAGTTTTGGGTTGGGTGAGCCAAGCGCTACGGTGCTCGTAGATGAGCTACGGATTTTCTACTTGCAGCTCGGGAAAGGCACATCATGAGCACGCCGATACGTCTTGGAGTTCGACCCGATTCCAGCACGGCGTATGACTGGCCCGTATTGCTGAACCGGCTGAATACAGCACTACGGCTGCGGACCACACCGATAGGAATGAAGATGTTCGCCACTGCGGCGGAGATGGAGTCCATCCCAAAAATTCGTAGACCTTCAGCGATTCACACCACCGATCAAATCGTGGGACAGGCAGCGCGGTTGGGTTGGACGGTTGGGATCACCGTTGATGATCTAGTTGGGCCACAATGCTCGACCGTGCTTGGACTTAGCCCTCGGACCGACAACTGGCTGAGCGGCGACAAAATGAACGGCGTATGGTTTTCGTCGATCGAAGATGCTGCGGCCCATCAGGAAGCTCTCGACTGTGTCCCGTTTGGCCGTTACGAAGCAATGGCGGTTTCACCTCTGGCCAGCGGACGATTGAACCCACCAGATATCTGTTTGATCTACGCCACTCCGGCGCAAATGATTCTGCTTATCAATGGGTTGCAATGGAGCGGATTTCGCAAACTCGAATGGGGCTGCGTTGGCGAATCGTCATGTGCCGATTCGTGGGGCCGTGCGCTATCGACAGGGGAGCCCAGCCTCTCGATTCCGTGTTTTGCCGAGCGTCGCTACGGTGGAGTTATGGAAGACGAACTGTTGATGGCCATGCCTCCCAAGTTCATGTCCGGTGCACTTGACGGGTTGGAAGCACTTGCACGGAACGGTCTTCGTTATCCCATTCCGCCCTACGGAGTGCAAAACGATGCCGCGGCAGGATTGGGCCGGAGCTACTCGCCAAAGTCGTAGCTGACGAACGCACACGAAGTGAGGTTTGTGTTCTTGTGCTCGATTACCTTGTGCTCGATTACCTTTTGCTCGATTACCTTTGTGCTCGAGTACCTTGTGCTCGATTACTTTGTGCTCGATTAACGGCGGAACAATCCCATGCCCACCACCAGAACGAGAAGTGTCTCGATTCCTTTGGTAATCCATCCAAGGGTATCAAAGTACCCCAACACGAGGTAGGCCACGATCGAGGCAAGTGCGATCCCAATAAGTAGTAAGCGCGCAGGTGTTTTTAGTTTGTCGAAACTCGCTGACGGAAGGTACCCGACAATTGTTCCGGCCAGATATCCAACGCCGGCAAGGATGAAAAGAGTTCCGTACCCTGTGGCTCCCTTGTCAAATTCGGCGGGGACCAAATAGAAATGGATAAACGCAGTAGCCAAGCCCAGAACAACGGCTAAAGCACTCGATGACGATTTCAACCCTTCTCGACTGTTGAAATCCTTTGACGTGGGAAGCGCTCGATCTGACATGTCTTTCCTTCGTTTGAGGGGTGTCTATTCCTCGTTTGAGGGGTGGAATTCTACTTGACTACCCACTTCCGCAAACGGCAAACATGTGCCGCGAACTTATCGACCGGTCGACAGCCGTGGATCGAAGACTCCGGCGTTCATGTCAAAGAGGAGGACGTATTGCTTCGCCACGCGTCGGGATCGATTACGCCGGTTAGAACGCTGCGTTGGCGTGGCGGTCTCGGAATCAAGGGTCGCGCTTGACGAGTCCAGCGAAGTGATCGCCCGGATATACCAGTTTGGCCTTGAAATTACTTCCGAAGCGATGTTTGTCCTAACGAGGCGTGGGTATAAAAGGAAAATGTCGTCGTTCGGACGCCGTGTTTACCGAAAGTAGGAATCATGATCGGTTTTGTCTTAGGAATGATTGTTGTCGGTCTTATCGCTGGTTTCCTCGCTCGGGCAATAGTCCCCGGCCGTGATCCCATGTCAATCGTGGCGACCATAGTGCTGGGGATCGTTGGTTCATTCGTGGGCGGGTTCTTGGCCGATGCGTTACTACGCAACGACACCCAAGACCAAGGTGTGCACGCCACGGGAATTATTGGTTCCGTCATCGGTGCGGTTGTTGCACTTTTGCTCTACCGAGCCGTAAATAGTCGTCGCGTTCATCACTAACGCTTTTAACGGTTTGGCGAACTGAATATCCGTACCTTAACGCCGAAAGTCCGCTGGCGAGTTGTGTTGACCGATTGCTAAGCAGTCAATATTGATTGCTAGGTGGACATATCAGTACCGGTTGCGCGTGACTGTTTTTAACAGTTGCGCGCAACTAACTGTGGCACCGACTGTGGCGCAGAGTACTTACTGGGCTCGGCGTCGATCCCAAAAGACCGCCCGACTATTTCCTTAACGAGGACACAGATCGATTGGGGCAGTGCGCTCGCCACGGGCCGCCAAGCTCTGGTCGATTGGCTCACGACGCAATGACTCCTAAATCTAGTTGCCGCAGAGATGTTTGAGGAGTTGATTCTTCGGGTAAGAGCTGAGAGTGGTCGGTAAACGCTGGATAGAATTTCGAAAATCCTTGCGCAACGCGCAGGTCTTTGGACCGTCGGCGAAACTGCCCATCGACTGGAACGAGTCAGATCAATTCATAGCGACTGCGCAGGTCGCGGCCGTCACAAACATGAAACGGGGAATTTGAAATGGCTAAGAACACGATTTGCCTTTGGTTCGACAAGGACGCCGAAGAGGCGGCTCGGTTTTATAGTGCGACATTCCCCGACAGCACGCTTGGAGCTGTGCATAGGGCGCCTAGCGACTTTCCCGGTGGGAGAGAAGGCGAGCCTTTAGTTGTTGAGTTCACGGTTTTTGGGGTCGCGTGTGTTGGCCTAAATGGCGGCTCCGAATTTCAGCAGACCGAAGCGTTCTCGTTTCAGATTTCAACCGAGGATCAAGAGGAGACCGATCGTTATTGGAACGCGATCGTTGGAAATGGTGGGCAGGAAAGCCAATGCGGCTGGTGCAGGGATAAGTGGGGTGTCTCGTGGCAAATCACTCCGAAGGTCCTAACTGACGCTATGAGCGCGGGTGGCGAAAAGGCCAAGCGCGCGTTCGAGGCCATGATGCCGATGCAAAAAATTGAGGTGGCTACGATTGAAAGAGCGCTTCAAGGATAAAGGACCGCGAACGAAGAAAAAGCCGGTCGTGTCCTTGGCGAAGTTGCCGGCCTGTGAGCCTGCCGGTGGTTAGTACGTCAACATGCGAAAAAATGAGACCATGAAAATTGACGCCGAATAAGGTAAGAATTTAACGCTCAGAGCTATCACAACCATGTGAAGGTGCGAGCGGGGGTGAAGGTATGTACACAGATTGGTGTGTCTCGTCGTGATCGTGCGATATCTAGAGGTTGGCCTCATCGTTATTGGCCTCAATCTTTTGCCGGCGTTTGGTCCGCCGACCTGGGCCGTACTTGTGCTCTGCAAGTTGAATTGGCACTTGAACGCACTAGCGCTCGTGCCTATTGGCGTCGTCACGGCCGGAGCGGGTCGATACGTGTTGGCTCTGGCTACCAGAGGCAGTCGCCGGTGGCTACCCCGCAAGCGCGTCGATAGCCTCAAAGCGGTGGGGACTTATCTACGCAAGCACAAGGTGGGCTCTGCGGCGGGTCTTGCGGTGTTCGCCGTGTCGCCGCTTCCATCGGCGCAGCTGTTCGAGGGGGCAGCGCTGGCCGATATCCCCCTGGTTCCTGTTACGGGCGCGTTCATGGCTGGACGAATCGTGACCTATTCGCTTTATCTAGGCGGTGCGACCGCTGCCGAAAAGTCGTTCGGCGATACGTTCCGCCGCTCTTTAACGTCGCCCTACGCTATCGGCATCGAAGTGGTCATGCTGGTCCTCGTCGTGCTCCTGGCCCGTGTCGACTGGACAAAGCACTTGAACGTCGCCCCGACACCTAATTCTGCATGATGTTGTAAACCCCGCCATTCTGCATGATGGTTTAAACCCCGTCGAAGCGGGTACATCAGACCACAACGGTACGAGTAATAGACAACTGAGATAGACGACGAACCCAAGGAACGATAACAGCACGACGAGGAGGATCATATGCGAGCAGATCACTCTCTCGAGCCTGAGTCCGAGTTCAAGCTTGGCGCCAAGAAGAAGTTTCATGTCCCCCAACCGCCAGCCGCGATTCACATGACAGACGCGAACGATGTCGAGCTGACCGCCACGTATTGGGATACCGCGGACTATCGCCTGACCCGCAACGGGATGAGCCTCAGGTATCGGTCGGCCAAAGACAATTCCGAGAACGGCTGGACGCTCAAGCTCGCATCGCCATCCAACGAGGCGCAAGACGACAAGGGGCTGACGTCGAGAATAGAGGTGAAACTGGCTGGACCCGCTGCGCGGCCGAGCGAAGCCGCCGTGTGCTTGCTTCGCGGAGTCACTATCAATGCCACCCTTGTGCCGGTGGCTGAGCTTGTGACGAACCGTCGACAATTCGACCTCCTCGACGTGGACGATCACGTTCAAGCCCACGTCATGGACGACCACGTGTACGCCACACCTCGCAGCGGGCCCCCGTTGACGTTCCGGGAAATCGAAGTGGAGGTGGTCGGCTCGAACTCCGACGTCGCAAAGCGCTACGTTCGGCGTCTCCGCAAAGCTGGCGCGAAAAAACCTGTTGTTGGATCGAAGATCGAGCAAGTGCTGAGGCCGCTTATTCCGCGGTCGCAGCGGTTTTCGAAAAAGGGAAGGTCAAATGTCGAGGGCCTTGCGCGAACGATTGTGGCCACTGCGCTGAAGGAACTTGTGCTGACGGACCCCCTGGTACGTCTCGGCCAGGGCGTTGAGCCGGTGCACAGGGCTCGGGTTGCGACCCGACGGCTGCGATCAAATCTCAAATCGGTGGCACCCCTTTTCGATTCCGAATGGCTCGACTTCATCGCTGGGGAGCTGAAATGGCTCGGAGGCATCTTCGGTTCTGTGCGGGACCTTGATGTGCTCGCTGCTGGTTTCCGGGAGGCGCTTGAACCATGCTCAGCCTCCACCTTTGTGTCACGAGGGGCGTCTGAGATTTTCGGACTCCTAGACAGTGACCGTGCCACCGCCGGGCGGCAATTGGCCGAGGCCCTCGATTCGGACCGCTACGTAGCGCTTATCGCACTCCTAGACACCGCATGCGTCAAGGCTCCTCTCGCAGAGGGGGTCGATGCTGGCCAGCGGGCTCTTCCAATGCTGCGCCGTCAGGCGGATAGAGCGTTGAGTGGAGTGTCAAAGGCGGTGAAGGGCGTCGACGCTGATTCAACCCACGTTCAGCTGCATCGTGTACGGCGGCGGGCTAAGCACGCTCGGTATTCGGTACAACTAGCGGCGCCATTGGCTGGTAAACAGGCGACTCATCTTGCATCGAAGTTGGGTGATCTGCAGGAAACGCTCGGCGAGCTTCAGGACGCTGTCGTGGCCGAACAATGGCTGAGTCGGGTCATGCTGGCCAACGCTTCACCGTCGCTCGTACAGACAGTGGCTACCCTGCTCGCTACGCAACACGCCCGTCTCGATCAACAGCACAGCGCGTGGAGAGGTGCTTGGAAACGAACGAGGCGACCCAAACTGCATGCCTGGATGTGACGCTTCAAAGGAGATTCAAGTGGTGCCAAGAAGAAGCAAGGTAATCCTGCTGATTGGTTACGTCATCGCCATCGCTGGTGCTGCAATTCTTACGGTTGGTGTTTTCGCTGCGTTAAACCAATTGCAGGTTGCCCCCGCAATTGTTACTGGCCTCTTCTACGCAATACTCGCCATTGTTGTGGGCTCCGCAGTGATCGCCATCGGTGGCGGAGGCGTCAAACCGATGCAGCAGGCAAAGAACGACAAAAGAGAAATATTAAGTGAACGTTGGAAAGGCCTATATGCATGACATCTTTGATCGCTACGTTAGAAAGATCCAGACCTACACGGGCTTTGACGAGCAGGCCGCACGTGCCTCAAATCTTGTCGGCACGATTGTGCATAAGCCAAAGATTTCAACCATCTTGTCGGGCACGATCCTGGGACATCCGCTTCATCCGGCGCTTACAGACCTACCGATCGGCTTTTGGACCAGCGCCATGGCACTTGACATGTGTGGAGGCGAGTCATCTCGCCGGGGTGCTAAAACGCTCATCGGGATGGGTGTGCTTAGTTCAATCCCAACAGCACTGACGGGAATGTCGGATTGGAGCGACACAAGCGAAACTCGAAAGAGAATTGGCGCCGTTCATGGATTGTTAAATGGTGGGGCTGTGGCGCTCTATTCCTTGTCCTGGTTTGCCCGACGTCGCAACCAACGGACTACAGGTTTGGCGCTGTCATTGCTTGGCGCAGTCGTTGTTTCGGGGGCCGCTGCGCTGGGAGGCCATCTGGTTTACCGAAAAGGTGTCGGCGTAGATGTCAATTCCTCTTACGATGATTATGTATCGGAGTGGAAATCAGCGACAGAGCACTCTTTACCGAATGTTCCTGCACTGCTTTTACGGACCGAAGATGCCGAAGTTCTCTCAATTGACAAACCGGGTGAACTGTGTGGCGGGATTGGTGCTCGCTGTAGTCATCGGGGTGGCCCATTGGCGGAAGGGAGGTTTACTAACGGTTGCGTTACGTGTCCCTGGCACGGAGCGATCTTTCGTTTGAGCGATGGAACGGTAGTGAGTGGCCCTGCCACAGCGCCGCAACCTCAGTACGAGGTCCGACGCAGTAGTGGCGACACTGAACTGAGGCGCGTTCCTTGAGAATTGAGGTTCAGCAGTACTGGGGCCTGGAAAGGGATGAGTGGAATCGTCCCCATGGAATCACATAGCGCCGTAGGTGGGAGAACCCCCGGCGAGCGGACGCAGCCAAGGAAGCGGTGAGGATTTCCTCCAAGGGTTGCGTTTCTACTGAAGAGTCAAGTCCCACTCGACTGTTCCGCCGTCCGCGTAGCCGATTCTCTGACGGAAACAAACTTTTTCTTAAGCGAGTCAAGAACCTCACCGAACGAATCGTGAAAAGCGGCAATCCCTTGGTCTTCTAGAGCCTGACCAACGTCGACCATGTCAACGCCTACATCACGAAGTTGACCTAAAACGAAACGAGCATCGTCAAGGTCGGAGTCGATGGTTCGCGCAACTGTGCCATCACTTTCAAACGCTTCTATGGTGTTCGCCGTGAGGGTGTTCACTGTGTGAGGCCCTATCAAGCTGTCTACGTACAACGTAGGGGAATAGGCGGGATTTTTCGCCGAGGTCGACGCCCACAACGGACGTTGAAGACGAGCACCACAGGCCTCCAATGCGTTCCATCGTTCACCCGAAAAGCGTTCTTGAAACATTTGATAGGCAAGCTTTGCTTGAGCAACTGCGGCACGACCTCGTAGCGAAAGAGTCTCGGGAGTTCCAATGGCTTCAAGGCGACGGTCAACCTCGGAATCGACCCGGCTAACAAAGAAGGACGCAACGCTGTGCACCGTGCTGAGATCCCCCTCTTTGTCAAACAGTTCCTTAAGTCCGTCTAAATAGGCATCAATGACGTTGTTGTATCGTTCCAGCGAGAAGATCAATGTGATGTTCAAACACAATCCCTCACCGGTAAGTTTCCGAATTGCTGAAAGCCCTTCACTAGTGGCCGGTATCTTGATCAACACGTTCGGTTGGTCGATCCGCTCATAGAGGTTTCTAGCTGCCTCGATTGTGCCGGATGCATCGTGAGCTAGTTCGGGGGATACCTCAATCGAGACGAATCCATCTGTGCCTCCGCTTGCATCGAAGGTCGGTCTCAGCAGTTTTAGAGCTTCCTGTACGTCGCTAATAAGTAGGTCCCAATACGCTTCCACTACTGATTTTCCTGTTGCGGTCAACGAGGCCGATTGGTCGTCGTATGCATCAGAACCTCCGATCGATTTCGCGAAAATGGTCGGGTTCGCAGTTACGCCGCGTATGCCGCTGTGTGTAAAACGCGCCAAGCTGCCATCCCGTAATGAGGTGCGCGTCAAGTTGTCGAGCCACGCGCTTTGACCTTGCTCTTCGTAGAGACGGTTTAGTTTCGTCATGATTCCTCGCTTACGTAACAGTTCCAGTAGGTTCGATCCCGAATTTTGCCCCGTTAGCGACGCATTGTTCGGTGCGGCGGTTCACTGGGTTTTCACCCTTTCGACATTGAGCAGCAGGATCTTGAAATACCCGGACTTTCGCGAATTAAACACACGCGCTCGTTAAGTTTGAAGTGTTCTTTCAAAGTTCTTTGTTTAAAGTGTTCTGTCCACAAATGATTCCGGAGATGTTTGAGGTCCGAGCTTTCGGGTAACCCCCGCAAGACAAAACGCTTAGCAGCGCGGCTCGCGTTCCTTGGCCCCCGGTAACGGACGGGCGGCGCATATCCACCGTGGCGCCGCTGGCACTAACGGTCCTGTCGTAGCAAACCTTGCGTGGCCGCAGAACGGTCAAGCAGCGGACTGTATCAGCGAAAACGAAAACGGAAAGTTCGTCAGCCCGGTGCCGTCTGGAATCAGCCAAGAGATCCTTCAGTACCCCGAAAACTTTTACGTAAATATCCACAACACCGAGTACCCCAACGGGGCAATTCGAGCACAACTTAAATCCCAAGAAAGCAAATAGCACCAACAGAAGAACGAACATAGGTGCGAGCTGTGACGTCGAGGGCAGGAGTATCGCTAAGTGAACATAAGAGTGCCGAGTGGATATCTTCGATTACCGACAACAGCAGGCAGTCCACTCGTCGTTTCCTTTGCTGCCAATGGCGAGACACGTGCCGAAGATTCGATCATTTCGAGGGTCGGGCACCAAAATGGTCGACGCCGACGTTGACGACGCCTAATTTTTGCGCCGTAATGCTGCCTTTGCCCAAGATATTCGGGTGCCATGAGTTTCTGCCCTCATGAATTGGACAGAGTGGTGCAACGCGATCTCGGGCGAACTTCCACGCCGCCCGGAATCTATTCATGTTTACCTGCTCCCCGGCCGGGTATGGAGAGGATGTGTCGGTACGATCACCCCTTCCTCGGGCTATATTCGCCGGTGCGGCAGGAACATTGGCGATGGACGCCTTGCTGTATCGGCGATACAGATGCCAAGGTGGCACCGCGTCGTTCATTGGTTGGGAATTTGGCGAGCCTGTACAAACGTTCTCCGAGGCAGGCACGCCGGCTAAGGTTGCCTGTGAGTTGGCGTCGCTATTGCACATCGAGTTGGCGGCGTCGTGGGCGCAATCGGCGAACAACATCGTCCATTGGGCGACTGGACTCGCTTGGGGTGTTGCGCACTCAGTCGTTCGTACCGTCACTCCACTCGCAACGTTGACATCAGGCGTTGCGACGGGAGCTGGCGCGTTTGCTACATCGTATGCAGTGCTGCCCCGCATCGGTGTCTACAAGCAGCTTTCAGACTACGACGGCGAAACGCTTTGGCAGGATCTCACGGCCCACCTCGTTTACGGTGCCACCGTTGGTCTTACGGCCGGGCTCTTGCGATCAGCTCACAAGGCCCTCGACGCGTTGGTCTCCCGCACCTGAACTTGACGTTCTCGTCAGGCTCGAGCGAGGCGATGAATCTTTGAAGCTCGTTGTGTATCGTTGCTCATCGTGTGCGTCGCGCCTCATCGCAGGTTGCAGTGAGCTGAGCTAACAAGCGAGAGTTTCTCATACCTCGAGCGCAAGACCGGAGCGCCCCTAACTCCTAGCCTTCGCCCCCTCAAGCACAAGCAATGCTTTCGTGCGCTGAGCCGATGCCCGAAACATCAGCTCGACGAAATGTGCCGATTGATGTTCGTCTTCAGTTCAAAGTGTAATCAATTTGTGTACTTACGGCCTATTGTGACAAACGATCGATGTTGTTGTTTGGTTAACTGTTCGAATGGAAATGCCTCAACGTCAATCCGTGAGCCAGCTTTTCCATGCGAGGATTACGGGGTAACACGGTCGAGTGTTTGTCGGCCTTCGACGTTGAGTTTGGATAGTTTTTTTGAGCTATTTTGGAAACCACGAGTTGCGATCGCCCAGGATTTCCATAGTTGCTGGAACCATAATCACCCATACGATCGTCGCGTCGTTGAACACGGCGGTAGCGAGTCCCAAGCCCATAACTTTGATGGCTCGGCCACCGAGCGCGAATCCAAGGAACACGCAAACCATGATCGCAGCCGCGGCGGTAGTTACTCGTGCGGTTGATGCGAGTCCCTCAACTAAAGCCGTGCCGTTGTCGGCGCCGTGATCGTATTCCTCTCGAATGCGAGAGCATTTGCGGTTCCCGTGATCCGTACCGACGGACCGTACAAACTTGATGGCGTCGAAATCTGTGCAACGGTTTCTGAACCATCACGCACATTGATAACACTTCCGGTAACGCTCTCAAGCCGTAACCGTAGGCGTGAAACTGGCACGTCGCGAACGCCGATTAGCTCATAGCAAAGCGCCCCACCGTTGGCAACGTTTAGTGCGTGCACGAACGGGAATGCTGGGCCGTCGTAAAGCGTGAATACCGTAACCCCGTCGCCAGTCACTACCCGGTCCATTGGAAGACCCTCCATCGGCTCTTCGTCGACTTCCACGCTCGTCGGTGTGATCGACTTCGTCACGATTGGAACTCCCGCAAGTCCGGTAGCCACGTCCACTGCACGAACCCAATATTTGTTGTTTCCGATTGATTCGGTCAGAAAGAGCGTGCGGCCATCAACGGAAAGGGCATCGAAGTTCCACACGCCACCAAGCACGACCGTTTTCGTGGTGTTGCGTCGGACGACGGCGAACCGCGTCAAATTGGCGCCCGCTACAAGTTGTTGGACCAGCGCAAGTGATGAGCCGTCGGCACTCGCTCCGCCGACGAGATGGCGGGCCGCGACTTCGGGCAGCGACCATTGGCCGGGCACCGTCTTTGACCACGAAGATGACCCCAATCCCAACACCCGTTGAACACGTGTCCAGGTCCCAACACCCCGGCCGACTTGCCACACACCGGCGGCCCCATCAATCGAAATCACCTCCGGTGCCGGCGAAGCACCGCTATGGTCCGCTGCCACCCCGGACAACAGCACCGCAGCTAAAATGAGGACAATTCGTGAGCGCATACCCTTACTACCCCAGCAGGCCTCGGTAGGTTCCCTTCTTCGAAACATTTGCATCGACAAAGCCCGGCATATTCGCCCGGCGAACGAAGAATCCACCGGGAGAGTACTGAGCACAACGGATCCGAAATGTGCCACCCCGCCATCGCTGCTTCAGCCCGCTTTTCCATTCCGTCGGACGGTTGTCGCCGAGGAGCATGGATCGTTCAAGACATATTGTTGAAGACATTGGTTTAAGAGTCGCAAGAGGGGGTACGCGATCTAGGACAATCCGTCGAAACCGAATTTTGACGGCCGACCAGAATTCGAGGAATCGTCATGCCAACAAACCAAGACACCTCAGAACCTGTAGTGCCCAACATCGATCCGACCTCGGACGAACCCGACTGGACTGACCCTTCTGTCCCAGTCGACTCCACGCCGTCGATCAAAGTTCCGTCTGCTGAAAATCGCCTAGATCAAGCTCCGGCACGAATGCCGGTCATCAGAGGAAAGACAGACATTGATGACAGAGGAGGAGCCTAGGTAGCGAAGAACTTAGGAAATACCTGGGCTTGCGAAACAACATAGTTGCCTCGGTACGCATGACTGATTACGCACCAAAGAAGTCGCGGAACTCACCGTTGGGCAGTGCGAATTTGATTGCTTCCCGGTTGCAACGAAACCCACGCAAGATTGGCGGTGTGATTGGGAACATGTTGGTTTGGCATATTCAAAAACCATCGGAAGAATGTACGGTTTGGTATGGCTCAGCAGATTCGATTCTCTCGTTCCGCATTTCACGAACAATTCTCGGTTCCCGACTGGAGGGTACTTCGACATTCTCTGTGTGCGAGCTTCCACTGCCCGAGTTTTTTGGATGCGGCTCGATTTGTCGTCGCCGTAGCTGAAGCCGCAGAAGCAGCGAAGCATCATCCCGACATTGACCTTCGCTATCCGGGAAAGGTCCGTATAACTCTTACCACACACGCATCAAACGGACTCACCTCGCAAGACGCTGAACTTGCTGTCGCCATCAGCGCAATTGCTCTGGAGTACGGAGCTGCCGTGAGTCTTGAAGGCGTGTCCCTGTTGGAGATTGCTATCGACGCCACCAACATTGCGCATGTCATTCCGTTCTGGAGAGCGATCCTCGGGTACAAAGACGAACCGCCAGCCAATCCAAGCGACCCCATCGACTCAATCATTGATCCACTCAGAATCGGTTTGTCACTGTGGTTCCAACAGATGGACGAACCTCGTACGCAGCGCAACCGGGTGCACCTCGACCTCAGCGTTCCGCACGACCTCGCTCAAGAACGCATCGAACGCGCTGTTGCCGCGGGAGGCCGCCTGATCAGCGACTCAGCGGCCCGAGCGTTGTGGGTTCTAGCTGATCCTGAAGGAAACGAAATTTGTGTTTGTACTTGGCAAGATCGTGACTAGTGACTTTCCGGAAAATTTCCGGTTAAGCAAAAATAACTCTCACTGCAGAGCGAAGCTGAGCTGACGTTAGGCCCTCAAATACGCTGCGAGCGACCCGAGCACCCTCACGGAGCTCGTCGACTCCAGAGCAGGGAAGAACGATGTCCACACGATCAGCTCCGTCGTCGGCAATTCTGACCTGAACTTGCGATGGATCAAACGCGACGTTGTCTCGAGAAAGAGCTAAAAATGTCAGGTAGCCCACCAGCAGAGGTTTGAATTTCAGAGGATCAGCAACAGAAGCTTGTAAGAGTGTGTTCTTTGGGCTGTCAGCCCATCGGTCGAGATCGGAAGCTCCAAGCAGATCGAAGTCGAGATCCTCCGACGGTGTCGCGAACGAACTGAGTTGGTGCGAAGCCACTTGATCGCTTGTTGAGGAGCGTCCGACGAAAACAGCCATGATATTCAGCCCATTCGTTTCGCTCGACAAGGGCATTCGAGCCAGATCGGTAGATTCATTTTGGTCGGATACCCCGTTCGACGAACCGTTAAACCAATTTATCGAACCTTAAGTTGTCGGGTCGGAACCCTCCAAATACCATTACGACCGCTGCCGCAATGATGGTCGTTGGCATTGATGGCCGGTTGGGGAGTGATGGACGGTTGGGATTGGTGTCAGGCGATGCTCGTGGAAAGCTTTGTGGGGCTAGGTCTCACTAAGGAGGTCGAGGACGCTTTGGCCGTAACGGGCCAACTTGCTTTCGCCTATTCCGCTTACCTGGCCTAACTCTTCGAGCGTGGCAGGTTCCTTCATGGCGATCTCTCGCATGGTGGCATCGTTGAACACCACAAAAGCCGGCACGCCTTGTTCCTTGGCGGTGAGACCGCGCCAGGCTCGGAGACGGTCGAATACACCTGTGGCCGAATGCGCCATATCGGCAGCTGTGGCCTTCGGCGGGCGAGAGGAAGAGCCACTTGAACGAGGCACCTTCACTAGCTCGCGACGCAGCAAAACTTCACGAGTTTTCATAAGAACTTCGCCACTGGTTGGTGTGAGGGATAGGGTTCCGTAGTCACCTTCAACGGCCAACAAACCCTGAGCAAGCAGCTGACGAACCACACCGCGCCACTCGGGATCTTTCAGCTCGGTGCCGATGCCAAAGACTTTTAGTTCATCGTGTTTCTGTTGGACTATTTTATCTGTGCGCTTACCAAGTAAAATATCGATAATTTGCCCGGCTCCAAATTTTTGGTTGCGTTCGCGGGCAAGGCGTGAAACGGTTGAAAGCAGTTTTTGAGCGGGAATGGTGCCATCCCAACGCTCGGGCGGATAGATGCAAGTATCGCAATTACCGCAGGGTTCACTGCGTTGGCCGAAGTAATCGAGTAATTGCACTCTTCGGCAACTCACGGTTTCGCACAACGCCAACATGGCATCTAGATGGGCTGATAACCGACGTCGATGCGCGAGATCGCCCTCAGAAGAATCGATCATTTTTCGTTGTTGCACCACATCGGCCAAACCGTATGCCAACCAAGCCGTTGAAGGAGCGCCATCACGCCCAGCGCGGCCGGTTTCTTGGTAGTAGCCCTCGACCGATTTGGGCAGATCGAGATGGGCCACGAATCGCACGTCGGGCTTGTCGATACCCATCCCGAAAGCGATAGTGGCCACCACTATCAAGCCGTCCTCGCGAAGAAATCGTGATTGGTTCTTCGCTCGGAGACGCGCGTCAAGCCCGGCGTGGTAGGGGAGGGCAGGAATGCCATTATCGGATAGAAACTCTGCGGTTTTCTCGACCGATGCTCGGGAAAGGCAGTAAACGATTCCCGCATGGCCCTTGTGTTCTGAACGAAGAAAATTTAGTAGCTGTTTGCTTGGGCTGTCTTTTCCGACAATGCGGTACTGGATGTTGGG
>JAYUVJ010000340.1:0-2312 GCA_043754155.1 Acidimicrobiia bacterium | reverse complement strand
TGATCGAAAGCGGCGGCGGCACGAACGTGGTGGGGATGACGCCGAGCATCAAGAAGAACTACGGAAACGTGTGTTACCTGCTTCGTGTTGACGGTCTCCGGCGAGCGATAGTCCCCGAGGTGGGACGGGCCGGAGCGGACGTGGTTGGGGCGGCGTCTCCGAGAAGGGAGTGAGTCTGATGAAGAACCAAGTCTTGATCGAGGGCCTCGTGAAGGGCCGTTACAACGGCAAGAAGGATGGGAAGCTGTACTCGTTGACGGTGGAGACGATTGGCTGGCGTGGGGAGATTCAAGTCGGGAGCGTGGCGGGTTGCGACGCGATCTCGAACGGAACGTTGGTGAGCATCGTTGGGAGCATCTCGACGGGCCGCATTGGCCAAGAGGTCGTGGCGGACAGTGTGACGGTCATCGGTGAGGTTGCGGGCAGCGTGCCGCGTGCTGGAGGGCCGGATACTGGAGCGGCCGGAGCGCAGGTTCCGGCCCGACGAGTCGCAGGTTAAGCTGGGTAATCTGGGTTTCTAGACCCCCCCGTCCCAGTATCACGGGGGGGTCTAATTACACAAATCGAAATTTGGGGTATTTAGATGGCGACTCCAATCGAGGTTTACAATCACCTCGATTGGGTCTCCGGGAACATTCACGGGCGTTTCATTTCCCCGCAAATGAACAAGACGCGGATGCGTCTTGGCAAGGTTCCCGTGACCGAGAGTTTCAAACGTTACAACGGCGTGCAACGGCAGCATTGGGTGGGGAACGGTTGTGAGTTCTGGCATCTGCCGTCGACGACAATGGTAGGCGCTTTCAAGCTCGAAGGGGAATTTTTCGCGAACGGTTTTAGTGTTGAGGATCTTCCGCATCAGTTTTGGGAACGTGTTCGGCTGAGCCGAGTGGATGTCGCGTGGGACGTGCGTGGCGTTCCGATCAAATGGTTCGAAACGGTGTTGGCGGAAGAGCGATTGGTGACGCGGTTGCGGTCGTCGTCGGATCACCGAAATGGCGGGATTTACGACGCGGTGAACGGTTTTGGTTTTGGGTCGGGTGAGGCCTGGAGCGCACGTGTGTACGACAAGGTGAAGGATGACCTGCAGAAGGGATTCGACCGGTACTCGAAGTATGGGGACGTGACGCGAGTGGAGTTGCAGATCCGGAGAGACACGTTGAAACAGTTTGGCTTGGGAGATCGTCCGGATTTCGCAAAGGCGTTGGCGGTGGGTCGGAAGTTGATCCGAGACGATTTCAAAGTCGTCGAGAAGCGTGACAAATCGAACGTGACGCGGAGTAGGTTCGATCCAGTGTGGGGCTTGCTTGTGGATCCGTCGTCGGACGTAGTTCGGCGACTGGATTTGGAGAGTCGAAGTGACGCGGCGGAACTGGTGAAGCAAGCGGGCGGGTGCCTGATGAAGGCGTACACAAAGTCGGCGATGGAAATCCCAATTCGGGAATGGTGTATGCGGGAGTTGAGTGCGGAGATTGATCGTCGGGTGAACGAGCAGCGGATTGTGAGGCTGGCACAGAAAGAATAATCATGGGCGGCATGGCGACTGCGGACATTATGTACTGCGTCCTCCAGGGCGTTGCGATGGGTCTGGTTTCATTTTTCATTGGCGTGGGTGCCAGTACCCGGATCTGGTCGCAGTTCTTCGAAAACGAAAGTTGAAAACCATGAAGCTTTTGAAAAGTCGGATTCGGTTTGTGGTGTTGTGCCTGGCGGTCGTGTTGGGCGGGAGTTCGAGCGTGTTCGCTCAAGCGGCTCCGCCGGATTACACGCCGTATGCGTTCATCGATCCGGTCGCTGCGATGACGCAGATTGCTTTGGCGTTGGCTCCGGCGGTGATCTTCGTTTTCACCGTGTGGAGTGGCATTCTGCTCGTTCAGATGGCTCGGAAGTGGGCGAAATCGGCCATCAACGGCAACAAGGGCTAGTCTGCTCAAAGGAGGTGTGTTTCGGGGGCCGGGGGCGAGTTGTCGCGTCCCCGGCTTTTGTCATTTCTACAGGAAGTGAACGAGATGGAAGAGACACTGTTACAAATTCTCGACGCGGTGAACGCGTTAAAAACGTCGGTTGACGGTTTGCAAACGACTGTTTCGGGAATTTTGGAATCAACGAATAAGGTGCACGAATGTCTGATGATCTTGATCTATGTGGAAGCGTATCGGTTCGGGGTTCAACTGTGGTCGGAAGTCCGGGCGGGAAAAAACCAATCAAGGTTTTGGTGAACGGGTTCACAAGGTGGACGTTTCGGCTGGTGATGTTGTGGTTGGCGTTTGGTGTGGGAAGCACGTACGAGGGGATGCGTCAAGCGGCTCGGAGTG
>JAYUVJ010000339.1:0-3300 GCA_043754155.1 Acidimicrobiia bacterium | reverse complement strand
AGCCCAACAACGGTGTCGGAGGCATGGCAGCTTCTCGGCCGCTTTGGCAGCATCGACGCCCGAGGTCGACACGGTACCTATGTGCGCGACGGTAAGAAGCCGGCTGGCCCTCAACGCTATCGGTCAGTGGTCAACCGTTCGGGGGGTGGCTCTCGGTTCGACCTTTCTGCTGGCATTCCCGATTCGGATCTGCTGCCCGACATGCGGCCAGCTCTTGCTCGTGTTTCGAGAAAGAACCTCACCACCAGCTACCTCGACGAACCGATTCTCCCGGCGTTGCACGATCTTCTGCTCACGTCTTGGCCGTTCCTGCCTGAGCTGTTGACCATCGTCGATGGGGCCATGGACGCGATTGATCGGGTAGCGGCGGCGGTGGTGAGCCTTGGTGATCACGTCGTGGTCGAGGAACCCGGGTTTCCCCCGCTGTTTGATTTGATCGAGGCACTCGGTGCGACGCCTATTGGTGTACCCGGCGACGACCACGGCATGCTGCCTGACTCTTTAGCAACCGCCCTAGCGCAACACCCGGTAGCAATCATTTGCCAACCGAGAGCACAAAACCCAACCGGGTCGTCGTGGACGGTGGAACGAGCCGAGCAACTCGCAGCCCTGATCGTCGGCACGCCAACGATTGTCATTGAAGATGATCACTCCGGCGACATCGCTTGGGCAGAATCGGTCAGTCTGGGGACGTGGCTCCCCGAACAGACTGTGCACATACGATCGTTCTCGAAGTCACATGGCCCCGATTTGAGGCTTGCGGCCGTCGGAGGTGCGGGAACAGTGGTGACGCAGTTGATCGAACGTCGCATGTTGGGACCCGGGTGGTCAAGCCGATTGCTGCAAGCCGTGCTACTCGAAATGCTTCGCGATCCCGCCACCGTTGCGTCGGTTGCTTCAGCTCGCCAGGAATATCATGCGCGCAGATCATCTATGGTTGAGCTTCTCCGCCAACGGCATGTGGGAACAAGCGGGTTTGATGGCATCAACCTTTGGGTCGATGTGGCCGACGAACGCCACGCACAATTGTTATTAAGCGTGGCGGGAATATCTGTTTCCCCAGGGCGCCCATTCTGGCTGCGACAGCCACCCTCAGCGAATCTCCGCATCACGATCGGCAACCTCTCCGATGACCCTGTCTTTGTCGCCGACGCCCTAGCGCAAGCGGCCCTCCCCAACTAAGCGGAACAGGCGAACCGGGTAGGCAAATCCGGTAGGCGCACGGTATCACCCCGCAGGAAACTACGCAGACACGCACCGCCGGATTACGAAACGCGGGCTGCGGCCCATTCGACCATTTTCACGACAAGATCATCGAATGCTGCGACACCCAGTTCAAGGTCAGCTTCGGCAGTGTCTTCAATATGGGTGTGGGAAAGCCCGTTGATGGAGGGGACGAACATCATGATCGTCGGCACCCCAGCCCGGGCCATTTCGGCCGAATCGTGCATGGGTCCAGAAGGCATTACTTCACGAACACCGGTTCGGGCTTCCACCACGTCGGCAGCAAAGGCAATAAGGTCAGGATGGAAATCAATCGGATTGATCGACCACAGCATTTCGATGTCGGCTTCGCAGCGCTCGTCGGAAGCGATTTCGGCCACGATCGCTTCGAGCCCCGCCACCATGCGGTTCAGAACGGCAATGTCGAGGTGGCGCATATCTACGCTGAACTCGGTGCGTCCGTTGACGGCAGTTGGAACCATTGGGTGTACCTTCCACACGCCGACGGTGGCAAAGGCGCCTTCCTTGATGGCCAGTTCGCGAATGGCGATCGACATGCGCGCGGCGGCCAACGTGGAGTCTTTACGCATATGAATTGGCGTGGCTCCAGCATGAGCTGCCTGGCCTTTTACTTTCACCAAACGTCGTTCAACACCCAAGATGCCATGCAGCGCCGCGAGCTGACGGCCTTTTGCTTCAAGTACCGGGCCCTGCTCGATATGTAACTCAGCCGAAGCCACGATCGAAGGCAAGATGTCGCCGGCGGTGAGAATCGTGTCCATGTTTACGCCGTAAGGGGCAACGATGTCTTGCAATATGGCCCCGTTGCGATCGGTGAAATGACGAACGGTGTCAACTTCGAGCGTTCCGGAAACCGCACCCGATCCAAACAGCGAGCGGCCAAATCGGGCGCCTTCCTCGTCGGCCCAGTCCACGACGCTGATCGACACGGGAAGCTTGCCACCAGTCTCGATTACGTCGCGATGCAATGCGCGCAGAGTTTCGCTGCCCGACAATACGCCTAACGCGCCGTCAAGCCAGCCGCCGTTGGGTACCGAATCAAGGTGTGAGCCCAGCACGATGCGATTGCGGCTCTCACCGACCAGGGTGACCCACAGGTTCCCAGCAACATCCGTTTCTACTTCAACCGGTGTGCCGTCAAAGGTTGTAATCCACCAGTCGCGAGCTCGCTGCCACGGTTCGGTCCACGCCAAACGCTGACTGCCTTCGTCGGTGGCAGTGAGGGCGCGAAGTTCTTTGAGGTCGGCCACAACTTTGGCGGGATCTGCAGGCATAACCAAGTAGAGCACGTTGCCTCACCCTCTGTGAAGTGTGCCCACCGTTTCTTCTGTAGACCTTTGCGCAGCCCGGCTGTCATCTTCGTTCTTGTCGGTTTGTGTTGGATCTTGCGCGCGCTCGCCTACGTTGTGGCATCAGATTGCGGTCTGTGATCCGTAGAGTGTTCTATCGACATGAGCAATGAAGAGCCACACAATTATCGGCTTGTCAGTGAGCACAACCACGAGGAGCAATCGCTGCAGCTGCTGGAGTTGGCGACATGGAACATCCGCGGGTTTGCGCGTCCAGATTGCGTCGATCTCGCCGAGGTGCTTAAGGGCCAACCACTTGCCCTAGTGGTGGTGCAGGAGCTCCAACGATCCCAGGCGAAACGACTTGCCGGGTTGTTAGGAATGCACCAAGTGTGGTCTTTTAAGCACTCCCCCCTTGGGCCGTTCGTTCGATTTGCTGAAGGTCTTGCGCTGTTGAGTGTCGAACCATTGAGCAGGGTTGAGACTCTCGAGCTCACAGAGAAGGTAAAGTTCTATACCCACCGACGTCGAGTTGCTCAGTTCGCTTACCTTTCAAAACTCGATACCGACGTGGTGAATATACATCTTGCTTCGCACGCCAATTCTTCGGCACGCATGGAACAGCTGCAGAAAGTTCTAGCTGCCGTCCGGTCCCGCAACGCCAATCGGTGCATATTGGCTGGGGATTTCAATGCTGAGAATGAACAAGGGCTTTTCCGTCTTCTCGAATCGGGTGGATTTTCTGATGCATGGACAGCCTCTAACC
>JAYUVJ010000338.1:0-2018 GCA_043754155.1 Acidimicrobiia bacterium | reverse complement strand
CCGCAGCCTTTGCTGCCAATGCGCTGGTCTCTAACCGCGACATGCAAACTGCGGCCGACGCTGACTGGCAGGGGTTCTGGGCCGATCAATCGCGGGATTTGATTACCTGGTCGAAGCCGTTCACCACGGTGTTGGAATGGAAACTCCCATTTGCGAAATGGTTCGGCGACGGTGAGCTGAACGTAAGCGTGAACTGCCTCGATCGTCACGTGGCCAACGGTCTGGGCGATCGGGTGGCCTATCACTTCGAAGGTGAGCCTGGCGATACGCGCACGATTACCTATGCGCAGCTGCTCGACGAAGTGCAACGCTTCGCTGCCGGTCTCAAATCCCTTGGCGTGAAGCGTGGCGATCGGGTTTGCATTTACCTACCCATGATCGTAGAAGCGGCCGTGGCCATGTTGGCCTGTACTCGCATCGGTGCCGTGCACTCGGTGGTCTTCGGCGGGTTTTCTTCTGACTCGCTGCGCGACCGGATCAACGATCAAGAAGCCGTATGTGTCATTACTGCCGACGCTGGCAACCGCAAAGGCGCCCCTTCGGCGTTGAAGATCAACGTGGACAATGCGTTGGTAGATTGCCCGAGCGTGCAGCACGTAGTTGTGGTGAACCGTTGCAATGTTGCGGTGGCCTTCGAGGCGCCGCGTGACGTTTGGTATTCCGATCTGATGACGACGTTTCCTTTGGGTACGGTGTGCGAACCCGAAGCTATGCATGCAGAGGATTTGCTATTTATCCTCTACACATCGGGCACTACGGCGAAGCCCAAGGGCATCATGCACACTACCGGCGGCTACCTCACCCAAGCCACGTTCACCCACAAGTACGTCTTTGATCTGCACGCCGACACCGATATTTACTGGTGCTCCGCCGACGTTGGTTGGGTAACCGGCCACTCCTATGTTGTCTACGGACCGCTCGCCAATGCGGCGACGAGTGTGATGTACGAAGGCACTCCCGATGCGCCCGGCAAGGATCGTTGGTGGGAGATCATTGCCAAGTACGGCGTCACGATTTTCTATACGGCGCCCACAGCGATTCGTGCCTGCATGAAGTGGGGGATTGAAGAACCGGCGAAACACGATCTGTCTACGCTTCGCGTATTGGGTTCCGTAGGTGAACCTATTAATCCCGAAGCATGGATTTGGTATCACACCTTTATCGGTGGCGGCCGCTGCCCAATCGTTGATACGTGGTGGCAAACCGAAACTGGTGCCATCATGATCACCCCGCTTCCTGGACTCACGACGTTGAAGCCCGGCTCGGCCACCTTTGCCCTGCCCGGTATCGGAATCGAAGTGGTCGACGATGCTGGCGTTCCCATCACTGTTGGTGGCGGATACCTTGCGCTCTCGCATCCCTGGCCGGCCATGCTTCGCGGTATCTACGGCGATCCCGAGCGTTACCGCGAGACCTACTGGTCAACCTATGAAGGCAAGTACTTTGCCGGTGACGGTGCCAAGCTCGACGAAGATGGCTACCTCTGGCTCCTCGGCCGTGTCGACGATGTAATGAACGTAAGTGGACATAGAATATCGACTACAGAAGTGGAATCGGCCTTGGTGGATCACCCAAGCGTGGCCGAGTCCGCAGTGGTTGGTGCCAACGACGAACTAACCGGCCAAGCGGTAATCGCCTTCGTGACGCTCAAGGGCGGATTCCCTCCGTCGCCCGAGCACGGTGAACTCCTGCGCAAACACGTCTCGGGTAAAATCGGCCCCATCGCCCGTCCGAAGCAAGTTGTCTTTACCGACGACCTTCCCAAAACCCGTTCCGGCAAAATCATGCGGCGTTTGTTGCGCGACATGGCTGAAGGCCGAGCCATGGGTGACACCACCACCCTCAGCGACCCCAACGTAATGGCCCTCATCAAAGAACGTGCCGCCTCCCAACCCACGGAGGACTAGGCCTACTTTTGACTGCGATCTAGCTCGCCTGCTGTAGGTGGTATTCGCGCAGAACAACGGGTCGCAAAAGCGAGGCCGAATCGTGATCGCCGTGAAGGACATCAGGATTTA
>JAYUVJ010000337.1:0-2491 GCA_043754155.1 Acidimicrobiia bacterium | reverse complement strand
TGCCTAACGTCAACTACAAACACCCAATAACGACAATTACATCGCCCCAGTAGCCCCTTTTGTAGTTGTCGTCGGTTCGGCTGTAATTGTCGTAGTTGTCGCCTGGGTAGAGTCTCCTCGTTTCTGGGCCGCTTCGTTTCGGAAACTGGTGCCGGTCATCTCCATGATGACGGCATGGTGGATCAGGCGATCGATGGCCGCCGCGGTGGTCATTGGATCCTTGAAAATGCGGATCCAGTCGCTGAAGACCAAATTACTGGTGATCATCACGCTCTTTCGTTCGTACCTTTCAGCAAGGAAGGTGAAAAGGACTTCCATTTCGTCGCGGCTCTGCTGAACGTAGCCGATGTCATCCAGAATGATGGCGTGGTACGCATCAAGTGAAGTGAGTTCACGCTCAAGGCGTAGGTCGCGTTTGGCTGCGAGAAGCTTTTGAACCAAGGCAAAGGTTGGGATGAACAACACGCGGTACCCGCGTTGAATTAGCTCGTGGCCAATGGCTGCGACGACGTGGGTTTTGCCTCTGCCTGGCAGCCCGAAGACGAGGAGATTTTCACCGCGTTCGACGAAACCTCCGTCGCACAGAGCAGCCAATTGTTTTGCGGCCTTCTGTGGCAGGCGACCACGGTCAAGGGTGATCATTGTTTTTTCTCGAGGCAGATCAGACTGGCGTAGTGCGCGGTCGATGCGCCGCACCCGACGTTCATCAACTTCCAGCTCCGCAAGGTGTTGCAAGTAGTGGCCGAAGGTCCACCCTTCGCGCTCTGCTTTGGTTGCAATTTCGCCGGCGTAGCGCGCGAACGCAGGTAGCTTTAGCGAACGCAACAGGATCATGAGGACATCAAGGGCACTGGGTTTCGTCGTGGCTGCAATGGTCATCGTGGTCATGAGGCAATTTCTGTGAGAAGTGAATTGTAGATGGTTAGATCCACCGCGGGCATCGACAGCTCGGGTAGGATTGTTTGCGCGGCTGTGCCTAGTTTGAGCGCCTTAGCCTTCGTTGCCTCAGCGGTTACTGTGGATCCGGCTGCTAACTGCGACGCCAATGCGTCGTCGACGTCGCTTTCGCAGACGCTGGCTGCGAGATGCAGAATGCGTAAGTACTCGACATCACCTTTGATACCTGGCTTCATCGCCTGAATGGCGTCATAGGCCTTGCGGAATGTGAGCGTCGGGAACATGGCGTCTCGATAGACGTAGCGTGCGAAGGCGCCTGGCTTGCGCACCAATGACCAGATGACGTGGCGGTAGTCGATGCGGACCTCTTTTCCATGAAGGCGTTCGCAGGCGAGCTGCAAGACGTCGGCGAAGTACACCTCGATCCGTTGCTCAAACAGGCGAACGCGAACGGTCTGGCCGATGAGGCGTGAAGGCACTGAGTACGCGCAGGATTTGACGCGAATGATGCTGGTGGATGCGGTGGGCACCAACATCTCGCTGTACTCGGGCAACCGATTGACGACGAGCGGTTTCATCGCAGCTACCTCTTCGGCCACGCGAGGGCCGCGTGCGGCATTCGCTTTGCGCACAACGTGGCCGATGAATTGCTCGTATTCGTTTTGGTCCATGAAGTCGCGGTTGCCGCGAACGAGCAAAGCTTGCTCAAGGCGCCGCTTCAACGCTCCGTTTGCTGCTTCAACGTCGCCGTTTTGCTCCTTGGCGCCCACAGCCGTAGTACGTGGTTGCAAGCCAAAGTGCCGCATGATGCTTACGTACTCCTCGTTGAACGTGCGGTCTTTGGCGTCCTTGGAGATTTGGTGTGTCGCCGCCGTTGAGTGATCCGTTTGATGGAACAACGGAACACGGCCGAGCTGGAAGAGCGCAGTCTGTATGCCCCGGCGCAGTGCAGAGATGGACTCGGACAAACACACCGTTGCCCACTGCCAATTGGAGTACGGCAAAACCGTTACGCATAACAGGTGCATGAAAACCTGGCCTGCCAACGTGATGCCAAGCTCGGGTGTCGATGTGAAATCGGTTTGTGCCGCTTCACCAGGTCGGTGCGCCTGCGTAAACCAGATCTCACGCTCGGGGCCCATCTGCGCTTTCCACCGATGGATCCGCCTTTGTAGCGTGCGAAGGTGTGACCCGTTGTAGCGGCCGGGCTGCTTGGCGTCTAACTCGTCCAAGATTGTTTGGGCCTCAAGGCCCGGCATGTCCGCCAACATGGTGGTGATGGCGGGCCAGTCCTCGGCGAATACATCGCTTCGCGTGCGCCACCACCTTGGCTGCTTCATCTCCGATGGCAATTTGGCCGCTTTGATGTAACGCCTTGCCGTCTTACGGTCCATGCCCGCTTTCATCGCGGCGTCCCCTAAGTGCCCGTCTTTGCTTACCTCTTCCATAAGTCGCCTCACTTGAGCATCGCTAACGGGTCTCATCCTCAGCATCTTGGCCCTTCGGAACAAGATGGCGTGGAACCCTCAACAGTGCCGCTCAGGATGGGGCGATGTAACTGTCGTCGATGGGGCGATGTAATTGTCGCTCAGCA
>JAYUVJ010000336.1:0-4720 GCA_043754155.1 Acidimicrobiia bacterium | reverse complement strand
AGATTGCGCAATCGGATCCAGCATTGAAGACAACATCTGATTCCTACAATCCATTACGGCAGGTGCTGCCCGTAAGAAGTTTCAGTCCATTTGAATTTTGTATTAATCGAGAGTCGATCGTTTCGAAGCTAGCCAGGCCATAAGATTTGGGGGGTCGAGCAGATCCGCTGGTTCGTGTCCGCTAAGACAGGTTACGGCCATGAGCGGGACGGCGTTGAACAGGAAGCTCAGCGTCCAACCAAGGAGGCGAAACCAGGCCAGAGGGTGCAAAATGCGGCGATCCCGGATCAGCATGGTAAGTATGCCTAGTGATGTGAAAATACCCAAAATTACAAACGACACGATCATGGCCCCGGTATACGCCAATTGAGTTCCGCCCGTCCGCTGGTGCACCTCGTAGGCAATCGATCGATGTTCGGCTTCCTCGGCTAAGTGCCATACAAATAGGTTGGCAGCAACATTTGCATCATCATCGTTTGGCAGGCCATCGGGTCCAAGTTTGCCGATCTCGGGAAGCAACGTGTGCATACGAGTGTCGACCCATCGGGCTACAACGAAGGCGACGGTTTCAAATCCTGCGGCGAAGGCAATTCCAAACGACGAGCTTCGCCTTTTCAGGGACCGAAACGTGGCGGCCATCATTCGCTCCAGCAGTTTCGTCCGATACCTACGCGCTACAACGGTGTTAAACCTTCGGTGCTCGGCATGATGTTGCGCTTCTTGACGAATATAGCTACGCGTACGATTTACCAAGTTGGTTGGATCAAGTGGGTCATCACCCATTTGCGCGAGTGCCGCTCTGCTGCTGCTCACCACGTAGGGTTCGGCATGAGGCATCAGGAGCGACACGGCATTGGCCACCATGGCAAACTCCGGCACCCGAGGGTTCCACCGGGGATCAAAGTCATCGGGATAGGTAAACCCCATGTCGCGAATCGTCAGCCCTTTAACTGCAGTTGCGGGGCTAGGCGACATTGCATCGATTGGAGCGTCGACAGCAAGTGTCGCTGTACCTAGTTGGTCACCGTCTTGAAGGCCAATGTGTTGGACAGCCTCACGCCCTGGTTCGAAGCCAAGAACAGACATGTCAATACGCTCCCCGAACACAGGCTCCGCCCAATCATCAAGCACTGCGACCAGAGTCATAACTCCAGTATCGGCCAGTTTGCCCCGTAACTTGAGGCACCCAAGGACGCCATCAGCCCATGTCCGCCAGGTATGGCAGGTATAGCAGGTATGGCGGGTAGGGATTGTTGACTGTGGCTAGGAATACGAGGCTTCTAACCACCAATCGCCGCCTTCAATCACTAGGAGATGCGCCGCGCCTTTGGTGGTCACGATTTGTAAGCGCGCTTGGCGACGTGCTGCTTGGGGGTCCCACCATCGTTCTTCGAGTGGCCATGGACCCGTCCACGAATCGATACGCTCCACAACGGCGCCTTCAGTAAATCGAGACTGCGAGAAACTGGCGACCGAACCAGCAGAACCGATTGTTTGCGGTAACTCAACTTTGACGGGGGGTGCACTAATTGCGCCTCGCGAGGAGACACTGATTTTAGTACCGTCGGCACCGAAGACTTTGACCGGAAGTGGGAGCGGGTACACGGTGGTGGGGAGCGGAGCCGGCAAACGTCCGGGCCAGGGTTGTGACGCGGTTGGCGGGATGATGCGTTCGTCGCCCCACGGGGTGAGTTGCACCAAATCACTCGGACGACGACCGCCGATAACCGTAATTGTGCATACGGAGTCTGGACCGAGGAGGGCTTGTACGCGGGCAAAGGCTCGGGCCGCTCGTTCATCGCTGGCTGAAGCCCCACCCCACAATCCGAGTTGGCGGCCTTCGTCGGGAATCACTTCATCCGGGGAGAGTCTTAGTAAAGTAAGCCCACCTACCATCATATCGGCGCGATCACCGTGGGGATTCGCGTGCGGGCCTTCAGATTCGGCGTAGGCACGGGCCCGTTGTTGTAGCCACCCGTCGAGCTGCCAACGCATTCGATCCGCCAACGCTGCAGCGCTCAACCCGCCTGCCGCACCGGCGCGTTCATGACGCCACAAACGAGCCAGGTGCAATCCATCTTCTGTTTCGGCTTCGATCAGAATGCGTGTGCAGGCCAGGCCGTTGGCACTGAGTCGATCGGTAAGTTCCTCGGCCATAGCTTTGGCATAAAACGCTGCGGTATCGATCCGTTCGACGGGGGGAACAAGCTCGGTTTCCACCACTAAATCGGCAGGTGGAATACGGGTATTGGGGATGCGCTCATCGAGCCCACTGGCCAAGCGCCACGCCCGCTCCCCCACCGGGCCGAACCGGGCCAACACATCTTCATGAGGTAAATCGGCCAGCGCTCCAAGCGTGCGAATACCGAGACGCTGCAGGAGATCCACCAGATCAATCAACGCCAACCCGTGGGCATCGTTATTCGTGCCCGCCTTATTTGCGCTGTTTGAGGAACCCCCTTTTGACTTGCTCGATGCCCGCTTTGAACTTCGCGCTGCTTTGGTAACCGCCCGTCCGCCCTCGACAGCAATAAGTGCACGTAGGGAATAGCCACTCAAAAACTCGGCGCTGCCACCCGATGCAATCACCGGCACCTCGGAAACTGGCACTTCAGAAACCAGCACCTCAGAAACCAGCACCTCAGACACTTCGAAAACCAACGAACCCAGCGAATCACTACCAGACCTACCACTTGCGACCATCGCTTTACCCTTGTTCACACCGTCAAGAAGCCGTCGTACAGGTGATCGGGCGGCGAGGGCGGCGGCAAAGGTACCGTCGGCAATACCAAGGCGAACTGGTGCACCCGTAGCTCGAACCGCCTCAAGGATTTTGGCCGATAACGCCTCATCACCCCCGAAGTACCGCGAAGGCCCAATGGTGGGAAACTGGCACAACCCCGGCCGGACAATCTCGATGCGCGGCGTAAACGCATCAAGCGCCGTGGCCACCGGTTCAAACACCCGTGCATCGCGACCGGGATCGTCCTCAATCAATGCAATATCCGGGCAAAGACCCTGCGCTTCCCGTCGACGCATAGCCCGCGCCACCCCAAGCGCCCGAGCCGACGCTGAAGCGGCCACCACCCGATTCGCCTTCAAAACCGCCAGCGGATGCCCAGCTTCGGCCAAGCCACTGCGAATCGCCGCTTCTACCGGCCAATCAGGGCACCAAACCACCAACGTCCGCACACCGTGCGGACCGTGCACACCATTTCGCACTACCCGTGCAGCGGCTTGCGCATCATCTTGCACACCATCTCGCCCACCCCCACTCATGACTGGCCAAGAGGGTGGTGGACAGTGCGGCCTGGAAAGGTCGCGAACTGGCAGTTCAGAGCGATGTGGGCACTCCCGTTGCATTTGTTCACCAGTCTCCCGGCGGTCTGCTGGTGGTTCGGGCCCATTCCACCAGTCTAGGCGAACACACGTTCGTCGATTTTCCTACGGTCAGTTCCAACACGGCCAGCCACCCACCGGGGCCACTCCATGGCTAGATTTGAGATGCTAAACAGAGTGCTTCGCCACACGTCGGTGGGAAACCATTGGCTTCCGGGCCGTGTTTGGTTCGATATCGATGGTTTACGGGATCTATCTCGTCGGTTCGAATCAGAGCAAGGTATTTGGAGCCGTTATTGCCGCCCAAGGTTTCCGGCACAGTTTGGACGGCCGCCTCCGACTACCGGCAAAAGCAGCGCTCCGAGAAACCAGACCAGAAGCGCTACCACCTGCCTGAGTCAACGAGTTGGCCGAAAAGCGCCAGCTAGATTACTTCGAGTGCGCAATGCTTGACGCATGACCTCAAACGACGACGCTTCAAGCATTTCAAGCATTTCAACCACTGCAAACACTGCTCGAAACGCAAGATTCCTGGAGATGCACGCTTCGGGCACCTTCATCATCCCAAACCCCTACGACGTTGGTAGCGCCCGCCTGCTCGAAGGCATGGGATTCACCGCGCTGGCCACCACCAGTGCGGGATTCGCCGGAACCCTCGGACGGCTCGATATGGCCATCACTCGCGATGACCTGGTTCCCCATGTCGCCGCTTTGGCCGCCGCGGTCGAGGTACCACTCAATGTCGACGCGGAACGATGCTTCGCCGAAACCCCCGAAGGCATCGCCGAAACCATCGAGTTGCTCGCCAACGCCGGTGCTGCGGGTATCTCTATCGAGGACTGGGATCCACAACGCAACCTCCTCGACCCTCTCGACATAGCCACCGCCCGAGTGAAAGCGGCAGCCACCGCAGCCCGGGCCGCAGGCGTCGTCCTCACCGCACGAGCGGAGAATCATCTCCATGGCATTACCGATTTGGCCGACACTCTCAATCGTCTGCGCGCTTACCTTGATGCCGGAGCCGACGTGATCTACGCACCAGGCCTCACCGCTCCCGATCAGATTGCTCAAGTCGTAGCGCTTGGTGCACCCGTCAATGTGCTCCTCATGCCCAACACACCAAACATCAGTGAACTTACCAATCTTGGTGTGCGACGCATTTCCACCGGGGGCGCCCTCGCTGCCTTCGCTCAAGGAGCCATGGTGGCCGCCGCGCAACAATTGCTCGAAGGCGGAATGTACACCGCAGGCAACGTACGCCCACCAAAATCCCTCACCGATCACGCCTTCCGCGTGCGTTAACCCTTCGCCGGTCTTGCGTATCGCCAGGTCGCGGCGGAAGTACACGCTCGCGTACCAAAATGCACGTGCACAACCACAC
>JAYUVJ010000335.1:0-3056 GCA_043754155.1 Acidimicrobiia bacterium | reverse complement strand
GTACGATCGGCTCAGGATGTCAAGGCCGTGCATGCCGTGATGGATTCCTGCGGAGCACGCCTTCCGGTGATCGCCAAAATTGAAAAGCCCGAAGCTGTGGCTGATCTAGAAAACATCGTTGCCGCTTTCGACGCGCTTATGGTGGCGCGTGGCGACCTGGGTGTGGAGATGCCGTTAGAAGATGTTCCCGAGGTACAAAAGCGGGTTATTCGCATGGCTCGGGCCGCAGGCAAACCGGTAATTGTGGCTACCCAGATGCTTGAATCCATGATCACCAATCCCCGTCCAACCCGGGCCGAAGCGTCCGACGTAGCCAACGCTGTGATCGATGGCGCCGATGCCATCATGCTCTCGGCCGAAACTGCGGTTGGCAAATATCCGGTCGCTGCCGTACAAACTATGGACCGTATAGCTGCAGCTTCGCGGCCTTTAATCGTTGGCGGGCCTGAGAACGCTCCGAAATCGATCAACGTGCAAGCAGCGTTAGCTCGAGTTGCCGATGATGTGGCCGACACGCTCCATGCCGCAGCGCTAGTGGCCTTCACCGAAACCGGATCATCTGCGCGCTTATTAGCTCGGGAACGCCCGCGCCTGCCGCTGTTGGCTTTCACCAGTCAGCCCAGCACGCGTAGCCAACTTTCGTTGAGCTGGGGCGTTGAGACCTTCGTTGTTCCGCGAGTGGAAAGTACCGACGACATGGTTCGTCAAGTCAACGACGAGTTATTGCGTTTAGAGCGGGCTAAAGTCGGCGAGATTGTCGTCATTGTGGCCGGCACTCCCCCAGGAAAACCGGGATCAACCAACACCCTGCGAGTTCACACCCTCGCCGCTGGCTGGTGATGGCTAGCAGGTGCTGAGGGCCTTGGAAGAGGTTGGAACAGGGCCCCTGGTAGCATCGGCGCCCTATGCCTGGGTCCAAGAAGCATTTGTCGGATCGCTGGAACGGCATTGTGGTGAAAGTATTTCGGCTTGGGATTGGATTCGGTGGGGTACTCACGGAGCAAACTCGCCCGCATCGAGACGGTAGTACGCATTGCCCGCAGTGCCATGGCGATTTTTTGGAGATCATCAAGATCGAGCGGTGGGTGCGTTGCCACGATTGCCGATGGGTGTTTGTGCAGCGCCGCCCCGAACAATTAAACGAAACAATGCGTGACCTCTTCAAAACACCGAAGCAACTGGTGGACCAGCGCCGCACCGGGACTACTACGAATGGTTCGCTTCTCCCTGACGAACGTAAACGCTCATGAACTTGAACACCAGCGAGATCAAAATCCTGGCTAAAAAACGATTCAACGCAACCGCTACGGATCTCAAAGCCCGAGCACCGCAATACCCCGTCGAAGTCTTTCAACGATTCGTCCCACCCCCGCTACCAGTAACTGGTGACCCGCTCCAGCAAAGAAAACCAGCGCATCGTGGACGCCTCCACCAAATCGCCTTTTTTCTCTCTATCCCGGCGGGCTTGGCGTTGGTGTTGTGGGCCGCGAACACAAATGCTGAACGGTTCGTTGCGGTGATTTACGCGCTGAGCGTTGCTGGCCTGTATTTCACCAGCGGCTTATACAACCGGCTTTTGGGAACCGCAAAGCTCAAACCCTGGATGCGTTGGCTCGACCATTCGATGATTTACATCCTGATTGCCGGTTCGTACACGCCGGTCTCCTGGATGATTCTTAAACGCCAGTGGAGTGCGCCGCTGCTCAGCGTGCTTTGGCTGGCAGCCCTCGGTGGAATCGCCATCAAAATGACCTCGCTTCGGCGATTCCGACGAATTGGTGGTGGCCTGTATTTCGCCATGGGGTGGGCCGCAATTGCCGTGCTTCCCCAACTTCTTGGTGGTCTTCCGAAACTCGGTGCGGTGGCCCTCGCCCTCGGTGGAGCCTGCTACATGATCGGTTCCATAATTCTCCGAGTCCAACGCCCGAACCCCACAGTCGACTTTGGCTACCACGAGGTTTGGCATGCGTTTGTGTTTGCTGCTGGCATTTTCCATTTCATCATGAACTGGGTCGCTCTAACCTCCCAGTAACGTCGGCCAAGTCAGATTGATACCAAGACTCACGGCCCGGTAGCTAAACAGCGGCTAGGGAACGCCAGACCTTTTCCGCCGTCATCGGGATGTCGATGTGGCGCACACCGAGATGGGCAAGTGCATCGATAACTGATGACTGCACGGCTGGGGTTGAGCCAATTGCGCCCGATTCACCAATGCCCTTAGCGCCCATGGGGTTTATTGGGGTGGGGGTTTCAAGCGTGGTGAGTTCAAACGACGGAAGCTCTGCCATCGAGATGATCCCGTAATCGGCAAAGTTGGAGGTAACGGGGTTGCCTTCTTCGTCGTAACGAATCTCTTCAAGTAGTGCCTGGCCAATACCTTGAGCGATTCCACCGTGGCGTTGTCCCTCAACCACATTGGGGTTCACCAAGATTCCCGAGTCGTCGCAGGTGATAACTCGTTCGATGCGCACATGCCCGGTTTCGGTGTCCACTTCGGTAACCACAACATGAGCACCAAAAGGGAAGGTGGGCGACGATGCTTGGAAGTCTTCGGCGGCCTCCAATCCTCCGGTGTCGGCGGCCGCTGCGCTTACTTCAACCCACGACTTCGCCACGGTCGGCGAACCGTTTACGTGGAATGCCCCACGCTCTACATCCAACACCACATCGTCGACGTTGGCTTCGAGTAACTCGGCGGCGATAGTACGTGCACGTTGGATCAGTGTGTCGGCGGCTTTGAGAATGGCCGAGCCGCCAACTTGGAGCGAGCGTGAACCAAAAGTACCAACGCCCTTGGGAACGAGATCGGTGTCCCCATGGATTACGTCGATACGGTCCATGGAAATGCCCAGTTTATCGGCGGCCAGCATTGACCAAGAGGTGGCATGCCCCTGTCCGTGGGGACTGGTGCCGGTGTAAACCGTGGCTGAACCATCAGGATTCACCACAACCTTGCCCCACTCTTCGCCTGCCATTGGTCCTGCGGTCACTTCAACGTATACCGACACGCCAATGCCCATGGCCTTCGTCCCACCAGCGGCACGGCGACGAGCTTG
>JAYUVJ010000334.1:0-2251 GCA_043754155.1 Acidimicrobiia bacterium | reverse complement strand
GCCCCGCTTTGTGTTTTCGGAGAAAGTTTGCCGTTCAGGTGAATGACTTCAGATCACAGAAACGGGCAAACAAGCATGGGCAAACTAGCCTCTTAACTGTGCGATGGATCAACCCTTGGCTTGTCCGGCGTGTGCTGCACTATGCCCATCAAGGCGGCGCCCGTGAAGCTCCCTCAAGCACACTGTTTGCCTTACGGCGCGCTGTGGCCCTCGGTGCCGATGCCCTAGAGCTCGATGTGCACCGAACCGCCGACGGGATGTTGGTGGTTTGCCACGACTCTACCGTTGACGAAACCACGAACGTCACCGGTGCCATTGCGGAGATGAGCTTCGCTGAACTCCGCATACTCGACAATGCTTACTGGTGGACCGAACACCTTCCCGAAGATCATCACGCCGACCACAGCGCCCACCCCGATGCGTTTGTCCTGCGCGGAAGATTCCCCGACAAACCTGAGTTTGGCATCGCTACGCTCGATGAGGTGCTGAGCGAATTCACCAACGTGTTCATCAACTTCGACATTAAGGAAACTGCTCCCAAGGTTGTCGGCTACGAGCACGATCTTGCCGACACCCTCCGTCGTTACAACCGCACCACCGATGTCATCGTGGCCTCGTTCCACGACGTTGCCTTGGAGCGCTTCAGGGCCTATGCGCCAGAAATTCACACGTCGCTCGGACCAACCCAAACTCTGGCATCCGCGGGGCTGTTATGGGAAGGAAAGCCCATCCCGAAGGGTCTCCCCGGGCAAGTTGCTTTCCAGATCCCTATGCGTTTCGACGGGGCTTTGGTCGTCACTCCCGAGTTGGTAGCCGCTGCCCATGAGGCCGGGTTGGCCGTACACGTTTGGACCATTGACGAACCCTCCGACATGCGTGAACTTCTGTCCTGTGGAGTCGATGGCATCATGACCGATTGTCCAAGCATCCTCGCCCAAGCACTGTCGGAGACCGTTTAGCGCTTTCGAGTGGATCAAGCATTAAAGAGCCGCTCAACCATGGATTGGCGTGGGCTGAAGAAAGCTTTAGCGCCGACGGCTGCGAATCGTTGGAGTGACCGGGAAACGTTTCGTGGTCAAGGGGACTGACACCTCAGGGCTCGGGCACACAACAGGGCTTGTGGGGGTTGGTGGTTTGGTTTCCGGCCGGTACTCGCTGCGCCGGACCTCCAGGGCTGTGGCGTCATCGACAATCACCACAATCTCAGTAGTGACTGATTGGTCAATGGTGGTGGCGGTCTTGTTGTTGCGGGGAATGATCACGCCACTTTGGCGTTTCGCTCGCACTTCGGGATAGCGGACCACCCACACGGGTCGTCGGCAAAACAGCGGACGGACCACACCGTCGGCCCCGCGTTTGGCTGGCGAAGCAGTGGTAAACAAGCCAAAAAACACCTCCGGACGTAACCCCCCGGCACCGTCGATGCCTTGACTGGCTAGGTTAAGGGCGGTGCGTCGCAGCGTTCTTGGTCTCGCAGTTTTCGGGGGAACCGAAAAACGAAACACTCCCCCAGCCATAACCCGCTCCACCGTCAACACCGCAATCCCTTTCCGCACGACGATATCCGGAACCGTTTTTGCCGGCGCCAGCCGCGACGAAGTGGTCGATAAACCCGGCCTCGTCGAAGAGGCTGCGAATGAGGTCGTAGACGATGAGTTTGGTGCCCCGAGGACGGACGAAGAAGTTGAAACCGGCGGCTGAGCGCCATGGGCCAACGTAGGGCCAAGCGCAAGGGGAAGTAACATGAGCGAAGCCCCAATCAACAACAACATGGGATCTGAACGCACCACAAAACGGTAGTCGCCACACCATCATGGCGATGAGAGCTTTCCCGGCTTTGTGCAACCAATCACCAGGTGACTTGCGCTTCTTATGGCCGACAATGCAAAGATCACATTATGTCGAATCCCGTTGCACCTAGCGTGCCAGCTCTACCCACGTTTACTGAAATAGTTTGCGAAATCGAAGAACGGGTTCTCACCATTACGCTCAACCGTCCAGACAAACTCAATGCCTTTACTGGCACGATGGCCACTGAGCTAATCGCTGCCTACGATTTTGCCGATCTTGCCGATGAAGTGCGAGCGGTTATCGTCACCGGGGCTGGTCGAGGATTCTGCGCAGGAGCCGATCTTTCCGGTGGAGCGAAAACCTTCGATTACGGCAAAACGGCCCGTACCGAAACACCAGATCCCGAAACGGTGCGCGATACGGGTGGACTAGTTACCTTGCGCTCATTCAAGTGCAACAA
>JAYUVJ010000333.1:0-7548 GCA_043754155.1 Acidimicrobiia bacterium | reverse complement strand
TGGTCAAGGTCAACCAAATCGGTACCCTCACCGAAACCCTCGACGCCGTTGGCTTGGCTACACGCAACGGTTACTCGGCGGTCATGTCGCATCGTTCCGGCGAAACAGAAGACTCCACCATTGCCGACTTGGCTGTCGCTACAAACTGCGGCCAAATTAAGACGGGTGCCCCGGCACGATCAGATCGGGTTGCCAAGTACAACCAGCTGTTGCGTATAGAAGCAGAACTTGGCGACTCCGCTGCATATTGGGGTCGAGCCGCACTCACCCCACGAGCCGCAATGCGCACCGCCTGAGCCGTTCTACTGAGACGTAACCACCGAGCAGTAACCCTTTCAAGCCGTAACCACTGAGCTTCCCTTCTCAACAGAAACGCCACTTCCCCATGGCTACCAGCGAAATCTTCCCCATTTTTCAGCGCACCAAAAGGCCCATGGGTCCAACCGCGTCCGCCGCCTCAGTGCAACGTTCGTCAGAAGGCCGTCCTGCGGCTCAGCCCGCGACGGCTCGTCCTAGGCCAACGGCAGCTTCTCGCACAGCTCAACGTCCGAGCGTTGGCGTTCAGCGAACCAGAGCCTCAAATCCAGCTGCCCGTCGCGCCGAGAGCGCTCTGACGCGACCGGCAACGCCACCCCGCTCAGGCAGCAATAACCGTGACCGCGGCGGGCGAGTTACCGCCCAGGTGCAAATGCCTTCCCCCCTACCTCTTCGATCGCCTCGATCCGTCGACGTTCTACACGCTGAGCGCCAAGCCCGGAGTACAGGCCCGGCACGTGCAGAGCGCAGCGATCGGCCGGCTCGTAGGTTCTTCCTCTGCTTTGGGTTGGCGTTGTTGGCTTTTGCGGTCGGAGTTTTTGCTCTGGCATTCTTAGGAGTTCTGCCGGCCCGAACCTATTTTGGTCAACAGGATGAGCTGGTGCAAAAGAAAGCCCGTCTTGTCATGCTCGGAGAACGAAACAGCCTCCTTGGTAACCGTGTCGCCAGCTTGCAAAGCGACCAAGTTGTGGCCCGAATTGCCAGGGATCAGTTTGGAATGGTGGCACCCGGCGATACCCTCACCGTTCTGCCTGGGCTTCGTGACGAATCACTCTCACTCAACGGTGACGCGAGCAACGTGGTTACGGCTGTGCCTCCGGCCGATGTGGCAGCGGATCCAGCGTTGTTATCGTCCCTACTGAATTGGATCCGTCAAATCGTCGGATAGGGCGTGCCGTGGGGTTAATTGGGGCTTGTGCGTTACCCGTGAGCGACGTTCGGGAATTTTGCCTGAATGGGGAAAAGATATCCGGGCAAAACCGGTGACGAATGGCACGCGTTTGGCGTTTTGGTGCTAGAACGCTTGAGGGCATTCGTGTCGGTCGCCGGACGCTAGTTTTTCAGTGTTTGGCGCCCTCGAACGAATTGCTTTTCTTGTTGATGCAACACTTGAAACTCACGCCTTTTCGGGGGGACAGATGACAAACGTAACCATGACCATCAATGGTCAAAGCCAAAGCCACGATGTAGAGGACCGCACGCTCCTTGTGCATTACATCCGAGATAACGCTGATCTCACCGGAACCAACATTGGTTGTGACACCTCATCGTGTGGTGCTTGCACAGTGCATTTGAATGGTGAAGCTGTGAAGTCGTGCACCGTGTTGGCTGCTCAAGCTGCTGGAGATGCCATCACCACGATTGAGGGCTTGGCCAAGGGCGATCAGATGCACCCCATGCAGGAATCGTTTCGCGAGCACCATGGCCTTCAATGTGGGTACTGCACCCCTGGCATGGTTATGGCTGCGATCAGCTTGCTTGATGAGAACCCGAACCCAACCGAGCAAGACGTGCGATTGGGGCTCGAAGGAAACCTCTGCCGTTGTACGGGATATCACAACATTGTGAAAGCGGTTCTCGCTGCTGCGAACAAGTAGCCCGCTTTGTTGTATCGGGTTTTATTCGCCGAGCGATCCTTCTTGGTTTCGTCGCAAATCTGTTGTCCCGTTTCGTTGTTGAATACGCCACAAGAACTCCGTTGAGTGGCCGCCCCAATTCTTGTTTACCACCTACATCGAAGTTTCTTCACCATTCCGAGGGGGATGTGCAATGACCGATCTTCTCGATTCACCTGCAGATGTTCTTTCCGTCGACGCTCCGTTTCATGGGCTAGTTGGCCAACCGCTTCGCCGTAAAGAGGACCCGAAATTACTCACCGGCGAAGGTAAGTACACTGATGATCTCGTAATCCCCGGTGCGCTATGGATGTCGGTTGTTCGCAGTCCGTTCGCACACGCCACCATCAAGTCGATCGACGTTACGCAAGCGGCGGCGATGCCGGGTGTGGTTGCGGTGTACACCGGTGAAGACCTTCGTGCTGAATGGGGCGCACTGCCCTGTGCCTGGCCCGTCACAGCGGACATGAAGAACCCCGAGCATTTGGCCTTGGCCGTTGGCAAGGTTGCCTACGTAGGCGACGGGGTTGCTGCGGTTATCGCTACTTCAAAAGCCGCTGCAGAGGATGCCATGGCCGGAGTAGTGGTGGAATACGGCGAGCTGCTTGCAGTGATTAATCTCACCGAAGCGCTCAACAACAAGACCGTTATTCACGAAGCCATTGGTACCAACGTTTCCTACGTGTGGGATCTCAAACCCAATGAAGACGCAGTGAATGCGGCGTTTGCTTCAGCGGCCCACACCATCAAAGAGAACTACATACAGCAGCGCCTCATTCCTGCAGCAATGGAACCTCGTGCCGTTTGCGTTGTGCCCCAGCCCTTCGGTGGCGAGTACATCGTGTACACCTCCACCCAAATTCCTCACATCCTCAAAGTCATGCTGGGCCTTACCGTTGGAGTGCCGGAGCAAAAGCTCCGTGTGATTGCACCTGCGGTTGGTGGCGGATTTGGTTCCAAGCTCAATGTGTACGCCGAAGAAGTGCTGTGCCTTGCGTTGGCTCGCAAACTGCGAAAGCCCGTCCGCTGGACCGAAACCCGGTCCGAAGGTTCGATGGCCACCATCCACGGACGAGGGCAGGAACAGCAGATCGAACTCGCTGCTGATGCCAACGGGAAAGTAACTGCGTGCCGTGTCAATCTGCTCGCTGATATGGGTGCTTACCTTCAGCTGGTTACCCCTGGTGTTCCGTTGCTCGGTTCCTTCCTCTACACCGGCGTGTACGACATTGGCGCATTCAGCTTCTCGTGCACTGCCGTGTTCACTACGAAGACTCCCACCGATGCCTACCGTGGTGCCGGTCGTCCGGAAGCCACTTATGCCATCGAACGGGCCATGGACACCTTGGCCTACAAGATTGGTATGGACCCGGCGGAGCTTCGGCGATTGAACTTTATCCCCAAAGCGGCCTTTCCTTATCCGTCGGCTGGCGGCTTGGTTTTTGATTCCGGAGACTACGAACCAGCACTAGACAAGGCTTTGGGCCACGCCGATTACAAGGCGCTTCGTATCGAGCAGGCCCGTCGTCAAGCAACTGGTGCAACGAAGCATCTCGGTATCGGTATTTCCAGTTACTTCGAAATGTGCGGACTAGCGCCGTCACGTGCGCTGGCTGGGCTCAACTATTCCGCCGGTGGATGGGAAGCGGCAACCGTTCGCATTCTGCCTACCTGCAAAGTGCAAGTGATCTCCGGTGCCACACCACACGGCCAAGGTCACGAGACGAGCTGGAGCCAAATTGTGGCTGACAAGCTGGGTATCTCACCCGACGATATTGAAGTGCTGCACTCTGACACGCAAATTTCGCCACTTGGACTCGATACCTACGGTTCGCGTTCCCTCGCTGTTGGCGGAACGGCCATTTGGCTGGCCACTGAAAAGATCATCTCCAAGGCCAAAGCGATCGCTGCGCATCAATTGGAAGCGGCCGAAGAGGACATCGATTTTGCTGCAGGTGTGTTCAGCGTAAAGGGTTCACCGGACCGCGCACTTCCGATTGCTGCCATTGCCTTTGGTGCGTTCACCGCGCACAATCTGCCCGACGGCATGGAGCCTAACCTTGAGGCGCACTCTAGCTACGACCCACCGAACTTCGTGTTCCCCTTCGGTACCCACATCGCGATCGTTGAAGTGGATTCCGAAACAGGAAAAGTAGAGCTCATCAAGTACGTAGCCGTCGACGATTGTGGGAACCAGATCAACCCACTGATCGTGCAAGGCCAGGTCCACGGCGGCGTAATCCAAGGCGTTGCTCAGGCTCTCTACGAAGAGGCAGTGTATGACGATCACGGAAACTTGCTCACCACCACTCTGGCCGACTACCTCGTGCCTTCAGCCGCCGATGTGCCCAGCCTGGTTCTAGATCACACAGTCACCCCGTCGCCCACGAATCCTATGGGTGTGAAGGGTGTGGGCGAGGCCGGAACAATTGGTTCGGCCCCGGCCGTAATAAACGCCATTGTTGATGCCCTGCACAAACCGTTTGGCGTCACCGACGTTCTTATGCCAGCCTCTCCAATGACGGTGTGGAAGGCCATTGCCGCCGCACAAGCTTCACGTACTACCTCTTCAACCAGCAACGCCGCCTAGGAGACTCCCATGATTCCCGCCGCTTTTGATTACATCCGAGTCGATTCCGCTGATGCAGCTGTCGCCCAATTGGTAGAACACGGCGATGATGCCAAAATTCTCGCCGGTGGACATTCGCTTATTCCGCTGCTGAAGCTTCGCCTTGCTTCCCCCGCCAAACTGATCGACGTTGGCCGAGTAAAGGACCTTTCGTACATACGTGATGCTGGTGATCACATCGCTATTGGGGCCATGACTCGCCATCGTGATGTGGAGATCTCCGAGATTCTCGCCGCTCATAATCCTTTGTTGGCCAATGCCGCTTCCTACGTTGGCGATCCCCAGGTTCGTCACCGCGGGACCATTGGTGGCTCGATTGCCCATGCTGATCCAGCATCGGATCTTCCTGCTGTTGCCCTGGCTTTGGGAGCCACGTTGGTTGCCCGAGGCCCCAAGGGTGATCGCACCATTGCTGCCACGGATTTCTTCCAGGGCTTCCTCACCACATCGCTGGCTGAAGACGAACTGCTTACCGAGATTCGCGTTCCCAAAATCACCGGCGCTGGTTGGTCGTTCCAGAAGTTCAACCGCCGTGCGCAGGATTGGGCCATTGTGGGCGTTGCAGCTTGGAAGGGCAATGGCACCTCGGGTATTGGCCTTGTAAACATGGGCTCCACGCCCGTCCGAGCCTCCGCTGCCGAAGCTGCACTCAATGGTGGGGCCTCTGCCGCCGATGCTGCCGCCCATGCCGCCGATGGTCTTGAGCCACCAGCTGATTTGAATGCCTCGGTGGAGTTCCGTCAGCACCTTTCACGAGTTCTGGTCCGCCGAGCTCTTGAGGCCTGCGGAGCCTAACTGTTTCACGTTTGCTCCTCTCAGAGCGATCACAAAATCGACGGTGCGCGGAGGAACATTCCGGTACACACACCGCCTGAGATTCGGGGCCCCAACGTTTAGCGAGGGGCCCCGTTTTGATTCTGACGGGCCCCATCTCCGCTTCGCTTCGAGCCCCGTCAGCGGGCCGAATTCCGACCGGCAAGCCGGATCGGGGCCCGTTTTGATTCTGACGCTGGTGTTTGGAGTCGTGGGATTAGATGCTGGTTAAGCATCCAATCCCACGTTTAAAGTCCTTGGTGGGCTCTACAGCAGGCCGAGGGTGGGGTAGAGGGGGTGGTTGCCGAGGAGGTCGGCTGAGCGCTTTCGGGTGGCGTCGACCATTGCGGGGTCGAGGTTGAACTTGGCGAGGCTTGTGCCGCCCGTTGCGGTTGGCGCGGCTTCGGCTGCGGTAAGCACGCTGGCGATGATGTCGGCCACTTCGTCCATCTGCGCGGTGCCCATTCCAACAGTGGTGAGTGCGGGGGTACCCAACCGAATTCCGCTGGTGTACCAAGCACCGTTGGGATCATTGGGGATCGAGTTGCGGTTCACGATGACGCCACTGGATTCCAATGCGGTTTCAGCCTGACGACCGGTAAGCCCAAAACTACGAACATCGACCAACACCAAATGGTTGTCTGTTCCCCCAGTCACAATCCGAGCACCGCGCTTTGCTAGGCCTTCGGCAAGTGCAGCAGCGTTGTCGACGATTTGTTTCGCGTACGTAACAAATGATGGACGTTGTGCCTCGGCGAAGGCCACGGCTTTGGCGGCCATCATGTTGGAGATCGGCCCGCCAAGCACCATGGGGCAACCCTTATCGACAAACTCGGCTAGCTCGTTGTTACACAGCACCATGCCGCCACGTGGTCCCCGAAGGGATTTGTGGGTGGTGGTGGTCACGATGTGGGCATGAGGTATCGGATCGAAATCGCCGACCATTTGCTTGCCGGCCACTAATCCGGCAAAGTGAGCCATATCGACCATAAACGTCGCCCCGATTTCGTCGGCGATCTCGCGCATCTTGGCGAAGTTCACCTTGCGCGGGTAGGCCGAGTAACCAGCAATAAGGATAAGCGGCTTGAAATCATGTGCGAGCTTACGAACCGCGTCGTAATCGAGCATTTCGGTTTCGGGGTTCACGCCATAGTTCTTTTGGCTGAACAGCTTGCCGCTGATGTTGGGGCGGAAGCCATGGGTAAGGTGTCCGCCGGCGTCGAGGGACATGCCAATCATGCGCTGATCGCCAAAGGAATGACGAAGAACTTCCCAATCGGCGTCGGTCAGATCGTTGACGTGCTTGGCGGCGTGGTCAACCAGAAACGGAGCCTCAACTCGCTGGGCCAGGATCGACCAAAATGCAACAAGGTTGGCGTCGATGCCTGAGTGCGGTTGCACATAGGCATGATCGGCACCAAAGAGTTTCTTGGCATGATCCATAGCCAACTGTTCGATTTGGTCAACATATTCGCAGCCGGCGTAAAAACGATGGCCAACAGTTCCCTCTGCGTACTTATCACTGAGCCAGTTGCCCATGGCCAGCATCACTGCGGGGGAGGCGTAATTTTCAGAGGCGATGAGCTTGAGTTGGCTGCGCTGGTTGCCCAACTCGCCTTTGATGAGTTCGGCGATTTTCGGTTCGCTGGTGGCGATGACATCTAGTGCAGCGGTGAACGCATCTCGTTCCCGCGATGACGTGGCGACTGTGCCCGATGAAGCGTTGGTATCTGTTGACATGGAATTCCTCCGTGAGTGCGAAATGAAGTGCCCAGGCGCTCGGCACTCAACGGTTATGGATATTGCTACGAATCCGCTCCACGGTGTTATTCCACCTGACGGAACAAATGTTCCAGCGCCAGTAACGGATTCGCTTCGCCAGGTTAGCTGCAGTCTTCACTTGGCGAGAGAGTTCGGACATGACCAGTTGCGCCAGGCCTTTTAGTCGATCAACAGGATTCGGCTCGACAACCAGCGATCAGCTGGAGACAACACCGCCCCGGGTTAAACGCACTTAAGTGTGCTGCACTGCCCGTATTGCAGCAGCATTGTTCCTAGAAGTCGGTATGTGAGCGCGTCCCCACCTACGATGCCAGGGTGCTTAGAACGCCCCCGCACCCAATTCGTCTCGTTACTCGTCGGCCCTTCGGGCCTCACGCAGTCCAACTCATGGCG
>JAYUVJ010000332.1:0-15582 GCA_043754155.1 Acidimicrobiia bacterium | reverse complement strand
GGTCTCAGCTTGGGCACAGACGGGTTATTTAATGGGAAAGCTCTGGAAATCGGGGAGTACTCCTTTGGCGTCCTTGTGAGTGACGAACACGGATTTCGGATTTCTACGACCCTGCAATTGGTAGTGGGACCCCCCAGGGCAGCATCCGCACAACCATCACCACAAGGTTCCTTCGACAGTGTGGCGAGCGACCCAAAGGAATTTTCGGCTACTCCCGTACCAACCATTCCCGAACCACCAGCGTCACAATCCTCTGCACCCAAATCGACTTCCACGTCAACGTCGTTCGCCATAACCGAAATAGTCCAGCGACCACTTGACTCGGAACTGCTCGTAGCATCGCCAATTCCGCCGACCATCCCAGGACAGCCAGTCTCAGCCTCGACCTCTTCAGCGATCCCTCCGGTTAATCCACAGATCGAGCCCGAGGTCGTTGGTACTCGGTCCCGACTCGACGACGCCTCGGCTATAAATCCTGGTTTGAATTTGCACGGTGCCCCGTAACGCAAACGCCTGAACGTTAACGATGATGGAGCGGAAAATCCGTCGTTACTCTGTCGTTATTCGAGAGAACCGGACTCCAACTCATCCGGCTTCAGCAAACTCCCACCCACAACTGTGCGGATCAAAACGGTAACCTGCGCTACGCACAGAACCAATTACCGCGTGGCTGATTCCCTCCCGGGCCAATCGAAGACGGATTCGTCGAGCGTGTTCGGTGATGGTAGACGGGTCCTGCCACTCCGACGACGACGACCACACGGCTCGAAGCAGATCCTCTCGACTAAACACCTTCATTGGATTCCGAGCCAAATAGGCCAACAAGTCAAACTCCTTCGAACGCAACTCGACCAATTTGGGTCCCACAAACACTTGCCGGGAGTCGTAATCGATTCGGAGCCTCCCAAAATCTGAAAACCCATTTTGAGTTTTAGAGGAGCCATGCTGACCCGCTCGACGAAGGACCGAACCAATCCGAGCGACAAGTTCGCGAGGGAGCAACGGCTGAGTTAGATAATCATCCGCTCCCCAAATCAGAGCGTTCACGCACTCGTCTTCGACGAAACAATTCGAAACAACAATCACCGGAGCCCGGCAGGCTCGCAGAAGATCACGAACAATGCCAGCCCCTTCCAAACCCGAAGATTCAACACTAAGGATCACCAATGCAAGGTCCCGATCAGCGACACTCACTAGTGCGGCTTCCGCATCTGCAACCTGCTCAATACTGAAATTGAGCGGTTGAACCACCTGACAAATTTGGCTTCGCGCAGCAGCGCTTTCCCCGACGATCAGAAGGGTTCCCGTCACTACTTTCCCTTCCCATCACACAGGATCGTTACCCGAAAAGAAGTTAAAAAACTTCCTTCAGGAAAACAAACCCAACGGAAACACAACTCGTTCGTGAAGAGTTCAACTTGTTGAGCCGCAGGGCCGACAAAGGAATTGAACATCTACGAACCCTAGCAATGGACTGGAAAAACCGATGAAACAAGGAGCAGAAATCAGAAACTCTCAAGTCTTTCTTTTCCCATTGCTCAGGGAATCTACAGATTGCGGGCAAAATTCGTGGGGTCAGGCTAACCAACGCACCCGACAGTGTGGCGAACGATGAGAAGGCAACGCCACGACGGTCAATCACGCCAACGATTCTCAACGTTGGCCCGAACCGCTGGTCTAGGCCTTGCTGGACTCATCACGGCAGCAACTTTGGCCAATGGACGAGCGACTGCGTTTTTCACCGACACCGCTGGTGTTGGCGTGAACTCTTTTACGAGCGGAACACTAGATATTGTTCTGACTCCCGAAGGAGCATCGGCGACTGCAGTGGCGTTTTCAAATATGGCCCCAGGCGATACGACCACCGCTCCACTGTTAGTTAAGAACCAGGGCAACCTAGCGTTCCGCTACGCCTTCACGAGCTGGGCAACAAATCCGGATGCAAAAGCACTCAAGGACGCGCTGGTCTTCACGGTCAAGACAGAAGATGCAGGCACAGGATGCGCCGCTTTTACGGGTACTCAGCTTTACTCTGGCGATCTCGATAACGCTGGCACTGGATCGGGAAGCCCCGGCTTGATTTTTGGGAACAGTAGCCAAGGTGCACAAGCCGGCGACCGGGTGCTCGCTTCGGGCGCGCAGGAAAATTTGTGCCTGCGAGTCTCGCTTCCTTTAGCTGCGGCTAACTCTCTACAGGCCAGCGCTACCACGGCGACATTCACCTTGAACGCCGAGCAGGTCGTCAACAACCCATAACTGCTGAGTCAATACAGGTGACTCGATGGTCACCGAGTAACGCTCTGTCATCAAACTCTTGCTTCCATAAAACCTCTACCAACTTTTTGCAAGGACCCCTCCATGTGTTGTCAACACTGCTGCAATCAACTCGCGAGTCAACCCATTTCCCATGCAGATATTTCCCATGCAGAAACTGGTGCACGAACCCAAAAAGTCGAGGCACACCAAACTGGTTTTCAAGAAGTTTCATCTCAGACCAGCACGTCGAAAAAGCACGCGGCAGGGTTGGGGCCGGCTCGCCTCGTCATGTCGCTCCTTTCTGGAGTGATCGGAACCTTTCTCCTTGCATCTCTTGCGGCAACACTGCCTTCGCTGATTGGCTGGAGCAGCATAAAGGTATTGGGGTCGAGTATGGGTACAAAACTCCCGCTTGGAAGCATTGCCGTGACTCGGCAAGTCCCTGCAGATCAAATACGCGTGGGAGATGTCATTTTGTTTTCGGCAAGCCACGGCGGAGTGCAAACACTCCATCGAGTCAAGCGCTTCGAAACGGTTGATGCTAAACGTGTTGCCATAACCCAAGGCGACGCAAACCAGCACGAAGACCTCACTCCGGTGGAGATGAACCAAAGCGGCTCAGTTGTCCAGTACCACGTACCTCTGCTCGGATTTGTTTTTGCATTCCTCGCGTCGAAAGGGACTTTGCTACTTGTAGCCTTCGGGGTGTTCCTACTACCGTACGTTTTCGTTGTCGCTCCCAGCCAGAAGAAGAAATCCGTAGCTGTCATTTCTCAACCGAAGTTGACGGTCTGAAATGAAGCGATCCGTATTCCAACCACACAGCAACGGTGGGGTCGCAACCCAAAATGATCATCGACTGCGTCGACCCCTACGCATCTTTTTTTTGCTTGCTGCCCTTCTTGGATCGGCCAACCTCTCAGGAGGAGCGACCGCTTTATTCACGGATGTGTCATCACGAGGCGCGAACGGCTTCGCTACCTCTTCGCTCTCGGCACCAACCGCTCTAAGCGCAACAACCTTGGGTCCGATCGTGACACTGTCTTGGAATGCATCAACGAGCGGAATAGTTACAGCGACGGAGATCTATCGATCAACCACATCGGGCGGCCCCTACACACTTCTGGCTTCGATAGCTCCTCCGACCACAACCACTTTTGTTGACACCGTGACAACGCCGGGCGCTTACTTTTACGTAGTTCGCGCCACGTACCAAAGCTGGTTCAGCGTAAACTCCGCAGAAGTGACTGCGGTGGTCATTCTATCTCTCTCGACACCATTTCTTGCCTGCACAAGCCAACTCAACGACACGGGGGGCGACGGAACCGGGTACAACAACGTTACCCCTGCAAATGCCTGTGCCGATGATGGGCTTTTCGCAATTGACAGAAAGTCGGGCACCTCAACCTCAACGTTGTGTACCAATACTGGTAAGGACCGCCACCGTTTTTGGAACTTCAGTCTTGGTGTTCCTGCGACAGCAAACATTCTTGGAATCGAGGTTCAGATCCACCTCGGAACGAATAACAACGCCGGAATCACCCTCGTCTGCGCACAACTATCTTGGGACGGCGGCATCACATGGGCACCACTCATACGTTCGGTAACGATTCCAAACACAACCGCCACGACCTACACGATGGGCGGAGCCACAGATACTTGGGGTCGAACGTGGACCGGAACAGATTTCCTCAACGCAAACTTTGTCGTCCGGCTGATAGATGTTTCAGATTCGACCAATAAAGACTTTCTGCTTGACTCTGTGAAGGTAAGAGTGACCTATACGCCGTAGGATACCGACTTGATAAAGAGAGCTTCTCTTTACTTGAAAGGTCGTTCCTATCGTTTAGCAATTGGGGCATACAGCGCGTTCGTAAGCGCACGAAGGACATCAGCGGCCAACTCAATCTCCAAACCCCGCCGACCCGCGGAAACAAAAATCGTGTCGTGCAGAATCGCGTCTTCGTCGATCACTGTCGCCAGGGCCTTGCGTTGACCGAGCGGGCTGATGCCACCAAGCACATAACCCGTAGAACGCTCTACATCGGTGGCCTTAGCCATATCGGCACGCTTGGCCCCCAAAGCCGTCGCCAAGGCTTTGAGATCGAGTTGCGCATCGACCGGAACAACACCAACCGCTAACTCCCAACGGCCATTGCGCTCAACCGTCACCACCAAGGTCTTGTGAACCCGGGCTGGCTCTACACCCAACGCCTGAGCGGCCTCCGACCCATACGACTCAGCACTTGGATCGTGAGCGTACTCATGCACACGGTGCGTAACACCGGCATCCGCCACCACCATCGTCGCTGGGGTTCCCTTTCCACTCACCGACCTATCTTGGCGAAGAAATGGCCAAGCCTCGCAAACTCCCAGCTCAGAACCAACGGTGCGCGCCGGGGTTCTCAACGTGGGATTCTTGATAGGCGAGCCTGTACCGGGTTCATTGGTTTAGGAGAAATGCACATGGCCGGTTGGTTAGCAATGATTGGCGGCGGGGAATGGAAGCCTGGCTGTGTTGGTTTTGATACTGACCTCCTCGCCCTGAGTGGTGGCACCGAAGTTGTTGTACTGCCCACGGCCGCAGCAATGGAAGGGCCCAACAATGCTCTGGCCAACGCCGAAAAACACTTCGCAGCCCTTGGCGCAACCGTGATCCCGTGCCGTGTTCTGAGCCGTGCCGAAGCCGACGATCCCGAAAACGTGGCCATCGTGGCCAAAGCCAAATTCATCTATCTATCCAGCGGCTCGGCCATGCACCTGCGCTCCACCATGAAAGGCACCGCTGTTTGGGAAGCCCTCGTGGCCTCCTGGCGAAATGGGGCTGTGCTGGCTGCGTCGGCAGCTGGGGCAATGGCCCTTGGTGACCCCATGGTTGATCCCCGCGGTGGCGCGTTTACCCTTGGCCTGGGCCTCTTCCCAGGCCTGGCCGTGGTACCCGAAGCCGAAGGATGGTCCAACGAACGCAAAGCCCGCACCATCAAAATGGCCGGCAAAACCACCACACTCGCCCTGGTAGACCAACAAACCGCGTTGCTCCGCAGCCCCGAAGGCCGATGGTCGATGGACGGAGCGGGTGACGTCTACATCGTGGCCGCAGGCGCCTACCTCAAGATCGACAATTTGCACCTCCGCATCCCGTAAACCGTTTGGGAGGAACGGCAATGAATCAGGCCGCGCTCGCAGCGTCATCAATGATTTACAGTCCGGAGACCTCAGCGACCGCTATGTCGAAACCAGTCTGCGCTGGCGACCCCGATCCCCCGATTAAATCGCTTCGAACTCGCCTGGGCCACCCATCGGGGCTGGTCAGGGTGTACGGTGGGTGCGACAGTTGTACTGCGACAGTTGTACGTGGACCAAAGGAGGTGAAGCCGTGAACGTTGTAAGCATTCGAGATTTGAGCAGGAATCCAAGTGCTGTCGTTGATGAGGTTGAGCGCTCTGGCCGACCTGCTCTGGTGACGCGCCAAGGTAAGCCGATCGCTGCCTTGGTGCGTATCGATGAGGATCGTCTTGAGGAATGGATTCAGTCGACCGTTGGCGACCCGCCGATCAATAAGTCTTTCGGGAGAACCCCGCAGGCGCGCGGTCCGTTAGCTCGCCCGGTCTCAACTGAAAATCCACAGCCCGGCAAAACGACAACCGGCCCTATCAAATAACCCCACTCGCGATCGAAATCGACAACGCCACCACCCTCGCTGAAACAGCAGTTACCGCCTCGCGGAGCAGTTTCAGTGAGCCTGCGCTAAATCAGATTGCCTTGATTGTGGATGTTGTTGTACGGAGCGGCTAGGCGCAGGAGGTCGGTTTCGTCACCCGCAATTATCACGCCACCTCCAGCGTCGATAGCGGCGGCGACCGCATGTTTTCGCCCGCACATGTGAGGGGCTTGTGTATGCGAGATCTGCTTCGGTTGGAGTTCGGTCGATTAACCACTGGCTAAGTCGGTAATCGACCAAACTCACTCTGCGCCGACGCCCCGACACCGCCGACACCACGAAACTGGCGCACCACGAAAAAGAGTGGCCGTAGCGCTACGGCAGACCGGAGTAACTCTGAATCAGTTGTCTCAGGCTTGGCTGTCTCTACGATTCGGTGATCGTTACCGATTCGATGGTTACGGGAGCGAGCGGACGGTCTCCTGCGCCGGTCTTGACCTTCTCCATGGCGTCGAGCACATCGAGGCCCTTGACGATCTTGCCGAACAGTGCGTAGGCCGGTGGCAGACGTACTCCAGAAGGGCCGGAAATCAAAAAGAACTGGCTGCCGTTGGTGTTCGGACCGGCATTGGCCATAGCAACCGAACCAACTTCGTACCGGCCAGACTTAGGCAGTTCGTCCTCAAACTTGTAGCCAGGACCGCCCATACCCGTGCCCTGTGGATCGCCACCCTGGCAAACAAAGCCCTGAATGATGCGGTGAAAGCTGATGCCCTCGAAGTAGTGGTAGCGGGCCAGGAACACAAAATTGTTTACGGTCTTCGGCGCACCAATGGGGTCAAGGGCAATCACCATTTCACCCATCGACGTCACCATGGTGGCCGAATAGGTCTTTGCCGGATCGATACACATAGGGATCGGGCCGCTGAACTTTTGGGTCTTGGGGCTTGAACCATCGGCTGCTGGACATTCAGGAGTGGACATTTTTTGGAACCTTTTCAGAAAATTCATTTGGGATGTGGATGGGAGGAAACTAGCGAGTGCCGGGTGTAACGGTCGTTGAAACGCGATTACGGGGCAATTGAAGTAGTGGTAGTGGAAGCCAACCGGAACACTTTGGATGTTCATCCCAGGTGTCATCGGCGGCGCGATTACGGGGCAATTGAAGTAGTGGTAGTGGAAGTGATGGAGGTGTTGGTGTTGGCGGAGGCGTCAACCACCGCTGCATTTAGCGCTGGGATCCGCGCTTTGCGCTCATTGACCGCAACGATACGAATCTTGTCGATCGTTACAACTTCAGTTGGCGGGAACTCCACCCCCTCTGGCGTGGGTGCTTTGCCAAGAGCATCTATGGCCTTCACGGCGTCGACACCTTTGTTGACCCGGCCAAACAGCGTGAATGACGGGGGTAGCTGCAAGCCCAGATCACCAGAAACGATAAAGAACTGGCTTCCATTGGTATTCGCGCCGGAGTTCGCCATCGCCACCGAACCGAGCGGATAGCCACCAACTGCGGGCAGTTCGTCGGCAAAGGAGAAACCAGGTCCCCCGGAGCCGTTGGCTTGAGGGTCACCACCCTGCACAATAAAACCGGGAACGATGCGATGGAAGGTCAAGCCGTCATAGAACTGGTGTCGGGCTAAAAAGACGAAGGCATTTACGGCGATGGGTGTGTCACGCGCATTGAGCACAATGCGGATTTCGCCCTGCTTGGTGGTAATAACCGCCGAATAGGAAGCCTTCGGGTCCAAACACTGAGGAGGCGCCGACGCAAACTGTGTCATTCGTTCCCCAGACCCGTCGAGCGGCGCACACGGCGAAGCTCCTGGAACTGGCACGGGCGTTGTGGTAACCGGAGAAGTTGTGGTTGAAGAATTGGCCGCACCAACCAGCGTGCTTCCGGTGACGGTATCGAGCGCGGCCAGCGGTGGCACCGAGTTGTTTGCGCCCAAGCTTGGAAGGGTCGTTTCGGGAGTATTGCCACCAACCAAAGCAATACTGTCCGCAACAGAGCTACCACTTGTCTGCCCCGATTGGCCCGATTGGGTGGTGATGTTTTTAGTGTTTGGCGAAACCGCAAGCGGGGCGGTGTCTCGAAACTTGAACGCCGCTGCAGAAACACCAACGCCAAGAGCGGCGACCAGCACCCCACTCAGAATCGCTGAGCGTCGGATTGAAGAACGTTGAGCCACCCCGACAGGCTACTTGTGCTGCACTCAACATCCGTGAACCCTGCAAAGGTCACGGTATGTGTGTGTTTTGCTACAACGGGGCGGCTATCGAGCGAACGACCTCTTGCTTGCGTTCGGAACGCCTACACTTGACCAGTTCTTTGGCGGAAGAGTCAAAACCTGGCAACCGGTGCCGCTGCACGACCCTTTTCGCCCGTTCGAGAGTCCTCCATGCCTATGACTTCCCGCTCCCGCAAAGCCGCCGTCACTGTGTCGGTTCTTGGCGTGGTCTTGTCCAGCTGGGTGGCAACAGCACGAACGTCGAGCGCACAGGACAACCCCGACGGACTTGCCGCCGTGGTAACCACACTTCCGCCTCCTGCGACGGTACCCCTTGCTACGCTGCCGCCGGTAACGGTTACCCCCGTAGCCACCGCACCCTTGCCAGCGCCCACAGCGCCTCCCGTTGCGCCCGTCTCTGCAGCTAACCCGGTAAGCGCCACACTACCGGTTGTTGATCCGGTTATCGCCGCCGGAGCCACAAGTACCGGTATTCCAATCGCCACGATTTTGGTGGTGGATCCCACCAACACCGTGGTGAACGAATCGACCACCTCGTCGGTGGAATCAACCACGATCACGAGCTCGATCCCGCTCACTCCCACGCCACTCGGCGACGCATCAGAAGAGGCAGTCCCCGTGGAAGAAGCGCCAAACGCCGATCTGCCGCCCCTGCCGCCCGGCAAGTTCGTTCCGCTACGCGACACCAACATTGAAAATCTTCTGCTCAAACTCTCGAAAGAGAAACGCGCTTCGGTAGAACTTTTTCAAAAGAAGGCGGATGAGGCCCAAGCCCGCGTTGCCGTGGCCCTCGAAGAAATCCAAGACCTGCAAGATCGTCAAGACCAGCTGCGATCCGATCAAGACGTGCTGCGAGCCAAAGTTGAAAAAAGTGCGATCGTTATTCGAGCCCGTGCCCTGTCTATTTATGCCGGTGCCGGGTTGACCGAGGTTGACCTCATTTTGCGCAGCGAAGACCCCACCATATTGCTACGCCGAGTGGATTTGATTAATCAAGCACAACAGGCTGAAGCCAAGGCTGTTCTGGCGTTCCGAAGTGATTCTCAAGCGTTGCAGCAGAGCCTCGAAGAAGTGGAAATGCTCGCTGCTTCAAAGACACAAAGTCTTGAGCAGTTACAAAATGATCAAGCCGCATTGGGTGTCGCACTCGCACAAGCCCAACAAGATTTGAGTTCCGTGCTAAGCGGCTACCAGATTGCTCTAAACGGTTGGGTGTTCCCGGTAGAACCCCCGTTCAGCTTCGTCGACACCTTCGGCGCTCCCCGCATGGTGGGCACCAAGTATTACCACTTACACCAAGGCACCGATATTTTTGGTGCTCAAGGCAGCCCACTTCACGCTGTGCAACGCGGCGTGATCTTGAAAAAGGGCACCGGTGTTCTGGGTGGCAACAAGCTTTGGCTCAAGAGCGCCGTGGATGGTACCGAGTATTACTATGCACACTTAGACGCCTTCGTTGAGGGAGTCGAGAATGGCACCGTGGTGGAAGCCGGACAGGTCATTGGCTTCTTGGGCAAAACCGGAAATGCCATCACCACACCACCGCACGTCCATTTCGAAATTCATCCTGAAAATGGCAGCGTTGTAGCCAATCCGTTCCCCACCCTCGATGCGGTTCGCAAAGCCGACGGCACGGCGTTTATCCAAGCCCAACAAGCCGGTTTTTCCTCCCCCGCCGACGTTACCGCAACCACCATTCCCGGATCTGACGGAATGATTCGCGCCGGTGTTGGTGTGAACCGTGAATTCGTCATCGGTGACGTGTATTCGCCAATTCCGTTGAGCACACTTCCGCCTGGGGTAAAGACGCCTGAGGCTAAGGTTCGCCCCGCTCCAAACCCCTAAACGCGGCCGTAGGACTGCTGCTACTCGCAAGCTTCTCTGCTGAGCAACCAATCAAGCCATCACGTTCATTTGACGAGATAAGGCGATCGCACGCAATTGACCCGACTAAGGTCTTCGCCTCGTGGCCTTGATCGTGCAAAAGTTTGGTGGCTCTTCGGTCGCTGATCCTGAACGTATTCGTAAAGTTGCCGACAACGTGGCTCGCACTGTGAAGCATGGCCATCAAGTTGTTGTCGTAGTTTCGGCCATGGGCAAGACCACCGACGACCTCATTCGTCTAGCGAACGCGGTTATGACCAACGAATCTGGGCCGGTTGAGAAGGCCACCAAAAAAGGTGACGTTCCGCTCAAGGGCGACAACCGCGAAATGGACATGCTCCTCACAGCGGGCGAGCGCATGTCTGCCGCTCTCGTAGCTATGGCGATCGACGACCTCGGAGTTCCCGCCGCCTCCTTTACCGGTTCACAAGCTGGCATTCTCACCGACACCCAACACGGTCGGGCCAAAATTCTTGAGGTGAAGGCGGATCGTTTGAAAGCCGCGTTGGCTGCGGGCATGGTGCCCGTTGTAGCTGGCTTCCAAGGCATGTCCACTGATCGCGATGTCACCACCCTCGGACGGGGTGGATCCGACACCACTGCTGTTGCCGTAGCCGCTGCTCTCGGTGCCGATTCGTGCGAAATCTACACCGACGTCACCGGCGTGTTCACTGCTGATCCACGAGTCGCCCCCAAGGCGCATCGCATGGCTCGGGTGTCGTTTGAAGAAATGTTGGAAATGGCTGGTTCAGGCTCGGGTGTAGTTGCCCTCCGTGCCGTGGAATACGCCAGTAATCACCATGTGCAATTGCACGTTCGGTCAAGTTTCACTTGGGAACCCGGAACCATCATCGATGAGGAGAGCAACATGGAGCAGGCCATTGTTTCGGGCATCACCCATGACACATCGGAAGCCAAAATCACCATTGGTGAAGTGCCCGACCGTCCCGGCGTTTCGGCCGCTATCTTCCGCCCGCTAGCTGACCGCCGAGTCAACGTCGACATGATCGTGCAAAACACCGGCACCGACGGAAAGACCGACATTTCCTTCACTGTCCCTAAATCGGATCTGCCTGCGGCCCTGGAAGTTTGCAACGCCGTTTCGGGTACGATCGGCGCTGCTTCGGTCACCTCCCAAGCCAACATTGCACGAGTGTCCATCATCGGCGCCGGCATGCGCACCAATCCGGGAGTTTCAGCCACCATGTTTGAAACCCTGGCTGCAGCGGGCGTGAACATCGAAATGATTTCCACCTCCACCATTCGGTTGTCGTGCGTTATCGCTGCCGACGAAGTGGAAACCGCCGTCCAAGCCCTCCACACCGCCTTCGGCCTCGACGCCGCCTAGGTTTCTTCCTAGGGTTTCTTCCTTCGGGTGACAAAAATCGTCGTGGCTTGAGCTTGGCCATGCGCGAGAATTGTGAGTCCACTTAAGGAGTGTCGAGATGCGTATTGGAATTGTTGGAGCAACGGGAATGGTCGGCGAGGCCATGCGAGCAATTCTTGAAGAGCGTAAGTTCCCAGCCACCTCGGTTCGCTTTTTTGCCTCGGCCCGTTCCGCTGGACGCAAAATCCAGTTCAACGATGTCGACATCGTGGTGGAAGACGCCGATACCGCCGATTGCTCGGGCCTCGACATTGCCATTTTTTCCGCCGGAGCCACAACCTCGAAGGCCCTTGCACCAAAGTTTGCTGCCGCTGGGGCGATCGTCGTCGACAACTCTTCTGCTTGGCGTATGGACCCGGAGGTGCCGTTGGTCGTCTCCGAGGTGAACCCGCATGCCATTGATCGGGCCATGAACGGCAAGGGGAAGGGCATCATTGCTAACCCCAACTGCACCACGATGGCGGCCATGCCAGTGCTCAAGCCGCTGCATGTTGAAGCTGGGTTGATCAAGCTCATCACAGCCACCTACCAGGCCGTTTCCGGTGGAGGTGTCGCTGGAGTGGCTGAACTCGAAGGTCAAGTACGCAAAGTTTGCGATGAATCCGCCAAGCTCGCAGTTTCTGGCGATGCAGTTGACATGGGCGAACCGGTCAAGTTCGTAAAGCCCATTGCGTTCAATGTGCTCCCCTACGCCGGCGCCTATGCGACCGATTCTTTCGATGGCGACGAAGGATGGACCGATGAGGAACTGAAACTCCGCAATGAGACCCGCAAGATTTTGGAGATTCCTGATCTCAAAGTTGCCGGCACGTGCGTACGAGTCCCTGTGTATACGGGCCACTCCCTTTCCATTCACGCCGAGTTTTCGCGTCCGATTTCCGTAGCGCGAGCGACTGAGTTACTTGGAACCGCGCCCGGCGTTGAGCTGATGGACGTTCCTACTCCGCTCGACGCTGCCGGTAAAGACCCAGCGTACGTAGGTCGTATCCGCAAAGACCCCACCGCCGATCATGGCTTGGTCCTCTTCGTCTCCAACGACAACCTCCGCAAAGGCGCTGCTCTCAACGCCATCCAAATCGCCGAACTGGTAGCCGCCAAACTCTCCGCCAAGTAAGACTTCTGCTTAGTTTGTCCGCACTACCGTGCGCTGAAAGTTACCCATTGAGCGTTCACCGTTAGGTCGAACCAAACAATGCAGGTTGTGTTGGTACCTGAGAGCAAAGCTGGCCTGCTATCACGGAATTGGTGAGTGCTATGGCAGTGCCGATGCGAGAGTTGGGCTTGAGGTGATTTCAGCTTCTGCTGTTCCGTCCGATGGAATAAGGCTTAGCCAGTGTGGACAAACGCAAACGTCGGCCTTGCACCTCGGGCACCCATCGGCGTAGCGAGATAGCGCTTCATCGATGGAAAGCCCAAGTTGATTCGCCAGAGCAACCACCCAGGCTATGACGTCGGACAGTTCGTTTAGTTGTTCGTCTCTCGTTCCCCTTCGAGCCGCCTTTGCGAGGTCGCCAACCTCTTCAAATAGCCAGGCGATTGTCATCGCCGCACCACGAGCACGATCACGATTCCCATACGTTCGTTCCAGGCAAGATTGAAGTTCAGCAAACGATGTCACGTGAACACTCTTCCACTGGTTGCTGAGGTTCTGGACCATAGTGACCTATTCCCGTGGCGCCGCCGCCAGTCGGCAACCCGCTGTCATGGGCACTTGCAGGGAGTCAGGTGGCAACGGGGGCAGCCGTTGGCGTAACGGGTGATGGCTTCTTCTATCGAAAGGTCAAGCTGGTTGGCTAGTGATGCCACCCAGGCGACCACATCGGACAGTTCGTGGAGTTGTTCTTCGCGGGTGCCTTTGCGGGCGGCTTTCGCCAGTTCGCCAACTTCTTCGCAGAGCCAGGCCACGGTTGCTGCTTGACCACGAGCCCGATCACGGTTGCCGTAGGTTGCATCGATTACGTCTTGAAACTCGCTAAAAGTGGTCACCTGTCAATGGTCGCAGGTTAACGCGGCAGAGCAAACTTCAGACTTTCGCGGTCTCGGGGCGAAGGGGCCAACTCGTATGTATGCATATTGGGTGGGATTGCACCCCCTAATTGCGGGCAAAATCCTGCCCAAACTGGCTCCACACAAACCAAACGCAAACGGCCGGCCCTTTGGAGGGGCCGGCCGTTTAGAAAAGCGGTGAAACGGCAGACGCCAGATTAGGCGGCGGCAACCTCAACGGTGATGGCGAACTGCACGTCGGAGTGCAGCTTGACCGTTACCGAGTGGGTGCCGACAGTCTTGATCGGATCGGTGATATGCACAGTGCGGGTTTCGAGCTCAACGGAGGTTTGGGCCTTTACGGCTTCAACGATCTGTGCAGTGGAAACTGAACCGAACAACTTGCCATCATGAGCCTTGGCCGAAATGTTGATCGGCGTAGCTACCAATGCACGAGCGACGGTCTCGCCAGCCGAACGGTCCTTAGCATCCCGAAGATCGCGGGATTTACGCATCTTGGCGGCTTGCTCAACCGTGCCAGCAGCAGCGGGCATAGCGAGTTTGCGGGGAACCAAGAAGTTACGGATGTAGCCATCGGAAGCTTCCACGATATCGCCGCGCTTTCCTAGGCCGGTTACGTCAGCACGAAGAATTACTGAAGGCATGATTACGCCTCCACTTCTTCAGCGTCGTCATCGTCGTCGTCGGCAGTTGCTGTGTTTTCGTTGACGTCGGCGCCATTGGCTGGCGCGTCCTTATCGCGACGAGGACCACGACCACCACGGGGGCCACGGCCTTCGCTAACCGTGCGAGTTGCGTAAGGCAACAGCGCCAGTTCACGAGCGGTTTTGATAGCTACTGCGATGTCACGCTGCATCTGCACCGAAAGGCCAGAAACGCGACGGCTGCGGATCTTGCCGCGATCGGACATGAACTTGCGAAGCATGTTGATGTCTTTGTAGTCAACGAACGCGCCCTCACGGACGATGATGACCTTCTTTTTACCTGGACGACGCTTGTCGTCTTTGATGATCCGCTTGGAATTGGTATTCGTACCGCGGTCTCTGTCGTTATTACGTCCCATTAGAAGGGCTCCTCATCGTATTCGTATCCACCGGCCGGTTCCGCATTGGCTGCGGGGGCAGAGGCTGGGCGGCTTTGGGTACTTGGTCCGCTGTTGCGGGGGCCTCCATCGGAGGGTGCGTCGCCACCGCGACGCTCATTACGGGTAACCGTGGCCGACGCGTAACGCAGGCTTGGTCCAACTTCATCAGCAACGATGTCAACGACGGTCTTTTTTTCTCCATCGGCGGTTTCCCATGAGCGTTGCTCAAGGCGACCAGACACCAGCACGCGAGTGCCTTTGTGAAGTGATTCAGCAGCGTTTTCTGCGAGTTCACGCCAGGTGACGACGTTGAAAAATGAGACAGCTTCTTCCCATTCGTTGGTTTGGCGGTTCTGCCAGCGGCGGTTTACAGCAATGCCAAAGGTGGCGGTTGCTTGTCCGCTTGCGGTGAAACGCAGCTCCGGGTCACGGGTTACGTTGCCCATGATGGTGATGTTGTTTCCCGACATGGCTGGGCTCAGTCGCGATCGCGTCCGCCACCGGATGCAATTTCATCCAATGGTGGTGGCTGGTCGAGTGAGCGTCCAGCGCCAGCGGCTGGAACCAGGATGATTTTGTGGCGAAGAATTTCATCGGCCAAGAACAACTGACGATCAAGTTCTTTGATCTCGGTTGGCTCTGCGGTGAACTCGATCAGCGTGTAGTAGCCGTCGGTCTTCTTTTCGATCTCATAGGCAAGCTTGCGCCGTCCCCACTTCTCGGTGCGCCCAAGGGTGCCGTTGAACTTGGTGGTGATCATGGTGGAAGTGCGCTTCAGAACACTCTGAACGACTTCGTCGTCAAGCGTCGAATCGACGATGACCATTACTTCATAGGGCCTAGGGGCCAAGGTAATACCTCCCTCTGGTCCCGCTCTTTCGAGTGGGGCACCGGACGGTCCGATGCAGGGCCTCGCCAACGTTTTTTGATCGAAGCTGGTCTCGCGCTTTTTGCTCTGCATTGCTGCAGGTCGAGACGCAGGCGGACCGGCGTTGTGAGGAACCGTCAATCGTACTCGCTCAGCGTGCGTATGGATTCCACCGGGATTTTT
>JAYUVJ010000331.1:0-5752 GCA_043754155.1 Acidimicrobiia bacterium | reverse complement strand
TCTGCGCCCTTTGATTCAGTCGATCAACTCGCTGTCGAAGGTAAACCCTCGTCCGGCACACGTAGGGCAGCCTTCGGACAGAGATTCCACCAACCCTTCCGAGATGCGCTTGCGGGTCATTTCCACCAGACCCAGCTCAGAAATGTCGAACACTTGGGTGCGGGTTTTGTCTCGTGACAGAGCATCACGAAATGTGCCGATAACAGCTTCGCGATTGGCACGGATTTCCATGTCGATGAAGTCGATTACCACGATGCCGCCAATGTCGCGAAGCCGGAGTTGACGGGCAATTTCGTCGGCGGCTTCAAGATTGTTACGGAACACCGTTTCTTCGAGCGACGAGGAGCCGACGTTTTTGCCGGTATTGACATCAATCACGGTGAGTGCTTCAGTGCGTTCAATGATTAGCGAACCACCCGATGGCAGCCAAACTTTGCGGTCGATGGCTTTGTGTAGCTGTTCGTGCACGTGATGCTTTTCAAACAGGGGGAGCGGTTCAACCGAAGCGTCGTGGAACTCCACACGGTCGGCAAGTTCAGGGCTGATGGATTCAACGTATGAACGCACTTCTTCGTAGAGCTCGCGGTCGTCGATCACGATGCCGCGGTAGTTCTGGTTGAATTCCTCTCGGATAACCCGCACGGCCATATCAGGCTCTTTGTGGAGCAGCATGGGCGAGTTGGCCTTTTTGGCTTTCGCTTCGATAGCTTCCCATTGGCGCAGCAGCAACGCTACGTCGCGTCGCAATTCGTCGGGAGTTGCGCCTTCTGCTGCGGTCCGCACAATCAGTCCGTGGTTCTCTGGACGGATGTCATCGAGAATTCTTCGCAGGCGTTTACGTTCATCGTCGCCAAGGCGTTTGGAAATGCCGTACGTATCGGAGTTGGGCACAAGCACCACAAACCGACCGGGAATCGATACGTCTTGGGTGAGCCGGGCACCTTTGGAACCAATAGGGTTTTTGGTGACTTGGCAGAGAACAAGCTGGCGGTTTTTAAGGACCTGCTCGATCCGAACATCGTCCTTCTTTTTCCCAGATGGCTCGATATCGCCAGCATCGAATTGTAAATCTCCGCGATAAACAACTGCGTTTTTGGGCGTGCCGATGTCAACGAAAGCCGCTTCCATACCGGGCAGCACGTTTTGAACGCGACCGAGGTAGATGTTTCCGTGAATCTGGTTGGCGTTATCGGTTGGACGGCTGACGTAATGCTCGATAAGCGATCGACCCTCAAGAACAGCGATTTGTGTGGCTTTGGGATGAGCGTGCACGCACATCAGGAACCGGCCAACCGGCCGCCCGTTGCGTTCGCGACCTCGAGGCCGTTCCACCAACTCCGTAGCGGCAGGACCTCCGCTGCGTCCTCGTGCCTTCGGTGCAGCACCGCCCCGACGACCCTTTCGGGAACCATCCTCCTGCGTTTCGCCCGGCGAGATGGAGGTCGAAACCGTTTGCGATCTTGTCCCACTGCTGCGCTGGTTGCGGGTTGCGCCGGTTGCTGCTAAACGTTCGCTTTCGACAAGTTCATCATCAAGTGCTGCAGCTATTCGATCCGATCGGCCGAGGCGATGTCCAATCGCAAGTCCATCATCTGGTTCGGGCGCACGTTCAGACCCGTCACTGCGACCACCTTTGGAGCGGCCTCCGCGTCGGCTCTTGCGCGCGCTGCCACTTCGTTGCGCGATAGCCGTTTGGGTTCCGCTCTCAGGTTCGACAACCGTTTCAAGCGTAGGTGCTGGTGGCACAACCCGTGCCGGACGGCTGTCTCCGATGCGAGGACGCACCTCTGCGCGAGCGGCTGCTTCCAGCGATGGAACACCCTCGAACGGAGAGTCGGGAAGGTCGGCGGGGCGGCGGTCATATTCACCGCTCGAGATCTCCTTCGCGGACGAAACGCCTCCAGAAATTGATCCTGAGCTCCGCTTGCGACCTCCGCGTGATCCTCGTCGACGGCTAGTCGGCTCGACAGCAGTGACGCCTGTTATTTCGGGTGATCGTTGCGAGGTCGCTTGTTTTTCAGTGGATTTGGATTCACTACCGTACATACCAGGAGGTGCTGACGAGGGAGTTGAAGAGGTGGAGTTATCGGTTGAATCCGACATTGAAAGACCTTTCGAGGGCGTAGCTGTTGAGCCACGCGGCAATTCTCAAGCGTGGGGTAGGTGCGCTCTAACCGGTTGAAATTGAGGGTTTGTCCGCCACGCCGCAAGCGAAAACTACAAATCGAAGGGGTGGATGATACGAAAAATGGAGCTAAAACTGTGGACGCCGTCGCTTTAAAAAAGCGCGAATAGAGACAAAAGGTCCCACTCAACAACAAAACAATGACTAACGGCACACCAGAACCCTATCGCTGTTCCACTCAATGCCTAGGTAAGGCTGAGAGGACAAACGCTGCGGTTATCTCTGACGTGCCACGTTAAGCACTAAGCCTATTCCGGCAAACGCCGTAATGATCGACGATCCGCCGTAAGAAACAAACGGAAGCGGAATGCCAGTTACGGGCATGATCCCAATAGTCATGCCGATGTTTTGGAACGTTTGAAAAACGAACATAGCCAGTACGCCAATGCATACGAGGGTGCCTGCAATGTCTCGAGCCGTCACCGCAATTCGCCATATCCGCAGGCACAAGATCATCAAGAGCACCAATACAAAGCAGCCGCCCACGAGACCAAGCTGCTCGCCTATAACACTGAAGATAAAGTCGGTTTGGCGTTCCGGGATGAACCCGTAGCTTGTTTGCGTCCCGTGGAACAACCCTTGGCCTTGCAGCCCACCTGATCCGACAGCAATTTTGGACTGAAGGACGTTATAACCGTCATCACGGGTGTTGGCGCTGCCATCAAGGAACGCGGTGAGTCGCCGCCATTGATAGTCACGCACAAAGCCAAATCTCCGCCCAATAAAGACCGCTGCCGCTCCCGATCCAACGACTGAAGCAATGTGACTGCCCCTTGCACCACCAACCCACAAGATGGCCAACATCACGCAAAAGTACACGAGGGCGGAACCGAGATCTGGTTGAAGAAAAATCATTCCGGCTGGCAAACCGGTAATGGCCAAAACCGCAAAAAGTCGACGCAGATCTACCAAGCCCTGTTGTTCGCTGACGTAATTTGCCAGCACAAGCATGACCACAATTTTGCTGAATTCCGCAGGCTGAAGCTGAAATACACCGATGTCGTACCATCCCCTGGCGCCTCGCTTTGCAGCTACAAAGAACAGCCCCATCAACGAAACGATGGACACGCCATAGAAAATTGGTGAGTAGTCCAGAAGTGACCGAAGGTCCGATGCGGCCACGGCAAGCATCACGCCAAGTCCAAGAACCATGAACATGATCTGCTTTTTGAGGTAACGATTCGGGTCAAGCTCGGCAACCTTGAGGCTCTCCCTGGTTGCGGAACTAATCATCAACAGCCCAAAGCCTGAGAGGGCGATAACTACCGAAACCAAAATCGCGTCAACGTTTCGCCACGAAAAGCTCGATGTTGAAACTCGGTTTGATGATGAGCTGCGCGACATTCCCGCAGATCGGCTCAGGTCAACCATTGTTGCTCACTGTTCCCTGGATTTGTCTTGCACGGTCCGTACAGGGTTTACGGTGAATCCTCCGAGCCCTTCAAACATTCGCCGAACCAACGCTCCGGTTTGACGTCCGTAGCCGCCTTCTTCGATCACTGCCGCCACAACGTACTTGGGGTCCTGCACCGGTCCGAAGCCAATGAACAACGCATTGTCTTGCTTCTTAGAACGTTCCGCCGTTCCGGTTTTACCGGCGATCGGAAACTCAGAAAGTGGGAACCCGATGAAGGCTTTCACTGCCGTCCCGCCACGAGCACGAACTACGTCCTGCAGACCTAACAGCATCGGGTTGCGGATTTCGTCCGGTAGATCGATTTGGTGTTCAACAATGGGCGTGACGGTGACCGGTGGCAGAGTCGTTGTTGAACGCTCAGGAATAACTATGGAGGGCTCGGTCACAGTCGGAACGGTTGTTTCAGTTGGACCGGTGGTTACGTCGGCGGATCCATCACCACGAAGGAAGGCTTCTTCTCCAGCCTTTACCGTTGGAGGTGGTCCAGCTTTGATCGTTGTTGTTGTTGTTGTGGAGATCGTTGGTTTAGAGGCTTGAGATTCCACTTTCGATCGGAGTGGGTCCTGAGAGCGGGCGATGTCTTTTTCGTCAAAGTTGATTCGGGTTTCCACCACCACTCCCCCGTTAGCCAATGCGCCGTAGGCTCGAGCGAGCTGCAAAAGCGTGGCCAAAGTGTCACCTTGACCTATCGCTCCATTGATTGTATCCCCAAGCTGAAACTTTCCTCGGGGAAATTTAGCTGGGGCCTCTTTGTGAAGACGGGCCAGGCGAGCCTTGTCGGGAACGATGCCAGCCGATTCTTCTGGTAGACGGATGCCGGTACGTTTGCCAAACCCAAACTCGCGTGCAGTTTTCTGAATGTTCTCGATGTTGTTCGGAAAGTCGATTTGATAAAAATCATACGCGAGCTTATAGAAGTAGGCATCACTTGAAAGTCGGATTGCGCTCTGCAAACTGAGACGCCCCAACGGTGCTTTTCCGGCATTATTCCACTGGCATTTGTTGTTGTCTTTACAAAGTGACGGCACTCTAAAGTACCCAATGTCGTCGTAGGTTGTGTAGGGCGTGATCATTTGTTTGTCGCCATTTTTGGTTTTCAGCGCGGCCACTGCTGTGACGATTTTGAAGGTTGATCCTGGGGCGTAGTTACCTGCAACCACTCGATTGGTGAGAGGTGAATGCTTACTGGGGTCAATCAACTTCGCATACTTTTCTTCACTGATTCCGTCAACGAAGTCTCGCGGATCGAAGCTCGGAAGACTGGCCGATGCCAAAACCGCCCCCGTGTTTGAATCCAGTACCACTAACGCTCCGGCGGTTGCTTTTATCAGTCCATCACCTGCCCTGGTTGGTCCTTTGCGAGTTTCGACAAAGTAGTTTTGTCGGGCGGCAAAAAGTCCTTGGAACAGAGTGGTTTCAGCCAGTTGCTGCAAGTCCACGCAAATGGTGAGGCGTACATCTTTACCGGCAGTTGGTTCGCTCAGCGCGATACGTTGCAGAATTTTTCCGGTGGCGTTTCGAATGATGCGGATGCGACCCGGGACGCCACGGAGTTCTTTTTCGAACGACTTTTCGATTCCAGCTTTTCCAATAAAATCATACGACTGATAGGCCAGTTCGTTCGATGCGACATCGGTTTCTTGTTCGGTAACTCGACCTACATAGCCAAGAACGTGGGCGGCCAGCGTTTTGTAGGGGTAAACCCGACGCCATGTTCGAATGGTGTCAATGCCGGGAAACAGTTCGGGGTGCTCTTGAAGGTAGACCACCGTCGATTCGGGTACGCCGCGGGCAATTTCCACCGGTTCGAGCGTGGAGTTTTTTGGGTTGGCTAGCGCAGCTTCAAGCTGATCGTAGGGAATACCCAGCGCAGTACGAAGTCGAACCAGAGTACGGGCTCTTGCGCCTGAACCAGTTGGAATCCTACTTACGTCAAGGCGCACCACGTTGACAGGGACGTTGTCGATCAAAATTCGTCCGCGGCAATCAAGCACCCTTCCACGAATTGTGGGAACTGAAACGGAAGCTGAATAGTTGCGTTGGGCCTTTGCTGCCATGGCTTGTTGTTGCGTGGTTTGGAGAAAGACCAATCGCACGAAAAGGGCAAGGAATAGTGTCGCAACGAACAGGGCCATGCTCCCAAGTCGGCG
>JAYUVJ010000330.1:0-2680 GCA_043754155.1 Acidimicrobiia bacterium | reverse complement strand
TCCCATGACGATGACCGCAGCCAAAACTATTGCTACAAGTGCGGCCGATCTCGATTTGCGTAACGGTTTGGGCGAAGTGTGGGTGAAGGCAACCGAAGCGTCACAAACACTGTTGCCGGTGTAAGCGAGCAAGAAAGAATCTTGGTCTTTGGACCATTCAGCGAAAAACAATTGAAGCCTCCCTACTCCCATTTGAACACCCGTACGGCAACCAAAGGCATAGCGATGGCCCACGCGGTGAGAACGATCCAGGCCCGTCCACTTACGGTTCCCCCGGTAGCGAGTACGCCGTGGAGAATTTCGGCCAGTGCTGCGCTGGGAAGAAGGTTGGCAACAGCTCGAACCGGTCCGGGCAACTTAGCGAGTGGGATAACCATGCCGCTAATCAACAACAGCACGAGGTAAATCCCGTTGGCCCCGGCCAGCGTTATTTCGGCCCTCCACGATCCGGCCATGGCTAACCCGATGCCACCAAATGCTGCGGTTCCCAAAACCACGGCGACCAAAGCAATACCGATACCGGAAAGCGTAGGGTGCCAGCCCAGGAGCCGTCCGATGATGACCAAAACGATGATTTGCAAAATCTCGATGACGACGACTGAGGCAATCTTGGCGAGGAGCAAATTTGGGCGGCCGAGCGGCGTAGTTCCAAGGCGTTTGAGCACCCCGTATTGACGTTCAAACGCAGTAGCAATCGCAGTGGCCACCATGGCGGTAGACATCACGGCGAGGGCAAGAACACCGGGGGCAAGGAAATCGACGGGCTTTGCGGTAGTAGTCGGCAGAACATCCACCAGTGAAAAGAACACCAGCAGCATGACCGGGATGCCAATGGTGAGGAGGAGCGATTCGCCTCGCTTGAGGGTCATGCGAATTTCGGCCAGGGTGTGGGCCTTGAGCGCGGTCATGCTCGACCTCCACGCCGACGGGATCCTCTGCCCGAACCGGAGGAGCCGTTAGTCAAGGATTCAGCCTCGGCCCGCGCGGATTGGGCGGTGGCGGTGAGGCGAAGGAACACGTCTTCGAGGGAGTGCGTGCCAGCTTTGAGGTCTTCAATGGCCAGGTTTTGTTCGGCAAGCCAGGTGGTGAGGGCGGCAACATTGGTGGGGGATGGGTCGACGTCGAGGAGGTATTCGCCATTCGAACCTTGCGAACCTTGAGAACCTTGCGAACCTTGCGAACCTGCAGAAACGGTGCCGCCCATGGCCAGACCCAAAGCGTTTGCGTCAAGTTGGCCTGAAGTGCGGAATCGGATGCCACCGCGTCCGGAGCCGCGCATTAATTCCGTGGGGGTGCCTTCGGCCAAAACTTTGCCATGGTCGATGATGAGCACATGGTCGCTGAGCCGTTGGGCTTCGTCGAGGTCGTGGGTGGTGAGTACCACGGTAACCCCATCGGTGCGCAACTGTCCGATGATGTCGCGGACCAGTATGCGTGCGGTGGGGTCTACTGACGCTGTGGGTTCGTCGAGAAAGGCCACTTCAGGGCGTCCGATAAGGGCTAGGCCGAGGGAAAGGCGTTGTTGTTCGCCACCGGAAAGCCTGCGCCATGGGGTTGCTGCCACGCTGCCGAGGCCAATTCGCTCCAGCATCTCGTCGGCATTGAGGGCTCGGGTGCCGTAGTACGAGGCGAATAGTCGCATCACTTCGCTGGGGGTCATGGTGACGTAAACCCCGTTTCGTTGCAGCATTACGCCGATGCGCGGTGCCAAAGCCTTGGCATTGGTGATCGGGTTCAGATCGAGTACTCGCACGGTTCCCGTCGTCGGCTTACGGTAGCCCTCAAGCGTCTCGACGGTTGAAGTTTTGCCCGCGCCGTTGGGGCCGAGCAGGGTGCAAACGGTCCCGGAAGGGATGGCAAGATTCAATCCGTCAACTGCTGTTACCTCGGCGGTTGGGGTGGGGTAACGAATGACAAGTTCACGAATTTCAACCGCTAAAGACACGGCTCCACGCTACCGGCAACCCTTCAAGTGCACTCCACTGCGACGGCGGAATTCTTGTCGTTGAGCTAACACCTCTATTTTTCCTCTTAAGCATTAATCCTAAGCGTCCGATACGAATTGGGGTGCCGGGAACTTGTTCTTGAGGATCCCGACTGAACCGATAGGTCGAACGATTCAGTTTCGTGGCTGGGAGTGGTTGGGGGTTCAGTTGTGGCGGAAGTGGGCCGATACCTAGAACATCGAAACGTCGGGTGCTTGCCCAGTCTTGATGCGACACGCCCATCCCGTTCGTGTTGTTCACCCCAACCTGCCCTCGTTCTTGGAGGAAATTGTGATTCTTGAAAATTCCACATTGACTGGTATTGAAGCCCCGGCGTTACGCCGCGGTGAACGTCGTAAGCAGCACACGAAGCGTCGTTTGCTTGATGCTGCAGCGGAAACCTATGCCGAGCTGGGTATTGAGGGTGCAACAATTTCCTCGATCACTGAGCGTGCGGATGTGGGCCTGGGAACCTTTTACCTCCACTTTGAGGATAAGGACACCATTGCCGCCGCGGTAACGCATTACGTGCTGAACCGCATCATCATTGAGGAGCAGACGGCTATCGAAGCAGTTCGTGCTGTTGGTGGCGATCCTGATCCGTTGGCAATTTTTGCTCGTGTTGTTTGCGGACGTGCTGCGGATACACCTGGCTTGTTGTGCGCGTTGCTTCGTTGGGAAGGCCCTCGTGTTGG
>JAYUVJ010000329.1:0-3174 GCA_043754155.1 Acidimicrobiia bacterium | reverse complement strand
TTGCCGTCGGGCTGCTTCTCATCCCTACAGGCCCGGAGCAGTTCCTTAAGGTAGTACCGGCCGTTGGGTGTGGGTGAGTCATTCTCGCCAACCGCGATTTTCTCGGAAAGAATTACGCTGTCACCTTTGTAGGCCGTGATCCGATGCGATGAAAGCTCCACCGTGATGCGGTAATCGTGCGCGAACTTTTTGACCTGTCCAGGATCTATCCAACCAGTAGACCCGTTGGGGCGAATAGGCAGCAACACTTTGTACCGGCTCGAGGTTTGTCCATCGACCAAAAGATTGAGTACAGCGCCCGAGGGAAGTGGGTTGTCGAGAACGGTCATGACTTTGTTTGAGATAGCTGATTCATACACGGTGACCTTGGACACCACCGCAGCTAAAACGATGCTTTCTTTGCCGGAAGCAGGCTGGTAATCGTTCATGAGGGCCGTCGATGCGGCGGGCTCGTTGACTGAGGCGAACACTTCGGCTGGTGTGGTGATTACCGCTGAACTTACGTCGGTTTGAGGCCCGGTTGCGCTGGGCGTTGACGGGCCCGAAGCCGTTGGACGACCAGACGGAGTGGTGGCGATGGGCGCCTCGGTGACCTTGGTATTCGCCGACGCGATCGGCGTCGTTGGTGTGGCGCTAGGAGACGGGTCACTTGTACAGCCGAAAAGCACCAACGAGGCACCAAGCGCTAGGGCGAGGGGTTGGTGGCGGAGCGCAATGTGACGAACAGTGATTCGCATGGGATCTACTTTACCGGTCGCGCACTGAGAAACAGATGAACAGCGCTCTCATGGTCACTGTTTGAGCACGTAGTGTTATCTCGTTATGCCACTCCTGCCTTCTAGGACTTCGATCTCTGTCATCTTCCCCGCTTATCAGGAGGAGGAGTTTCTCCCGACCGCCGTGCGCGAGGTGGTGACGGCGTTACGTGAGCGTGATCATGATTTCGAAGTGATCATTGTTGAGAACGGCTCGAAGGATCGCACTGCAGCAGTAGCGCAAGAGCTGGCAGTGCAATATCCCGAAGTTAGGGCTTCCTCGATCGCATCGCCTGACTACGGCAGGGCCCTGCGCGAAGGTTTGATGCTCGCTACGAAGGAGTTCATCGTGAACTTTGACGTGGATTTGTACGATCTGGATTTTCTTGACCGTGCGGTGCATCGCATTGCTCAACCCGGCGGACCCTCGATTGTGGTGGCTTCGAAGCGGGGCGATGGTGCTAACGACACCCGCCATTGGACACGCAAGGTAGTCACCGGGGTGTTTTCGACCCTGCTTCGAGTTGGTTTCGGTCTCAAGGTTTCTGATACCCACGGTATGAAGGCGATGCGTCGGTCCGACGTTCGTGAAGTAGGCAAGAACTGCTTGTTCGGCACGGATCTCTTCGATACCGAACTCGTTCTACGAACGGAGCGCGCGGGGTTTCATACTGATGAAATTGGCGTCACCATCGTTGAAATGCGTCCAGCGAGAACCCCTATTACCGGCCGAATTTTTCGATCAATCAAGGGCCTGGGCGTGTTGTGGTTAGCGCTGCGCAAGGAATCGCTCGTCAAAAAGTAAATCATTGGGTAGCGAAGCTCAAAGCGGCCACGGATTGGGCGATGGTTAAACGGCAGGAGACACTGATGTTCGGTGCCGCCGTCGGCGATTGTGTAGCGCAGTAATTGCTAGTGCCACGACAGCGGCTGTGCTCACTCCCAAGCCCGCCAGTTCTGATGTGCTGCGCGCATAGGAAAGTGAAACGTTTTTCTTTGTTGGAATCACCACCATGAAGTTCGGTGTTGAACGGTAGGGCCCTTTCGCACCGTTTGCCACCCAGTTGGGAAACGAGGAGATTCGCACGAGAACCGGCACACCGATCCTGTCGACCGAAAACGACATGGAGAGCTGATCAACTCGGACGTTGGATATCACCACCGGCCGCAATGGCTTGGCCGATCCGGGGCTGAGGGTGACGCCAACTCCTCGTTTTGGCAGGGTGCCTTTGAGACCAGCGGCTCGCTTGATGGTTACGGCTCGCCGTTGCCACTCGGCGGGTCCATCAAGCGTGATGGCCGTCGGATACTTTGCAGGGTCCATCCATTGCGCGATGCCGACATCAATAAAGCCAGTTTCGAGCCCATTGCCGATTCCGGTAGCCACTACTGGCTCCTCGGTTAGGGCCACGACCACCGCGCTGTCCACAACTTCATAGACCACGTAAGGATCTGATTTCCCGACTGCTCGAAGCTTTGTTGACTTGGCTGCTGCGGCGAGAGCCTTCTCCGTCGAAGGAAGATAATAGCGAATACCCAATGCGCGCATACGGTCTATGCCACGTTCAAGGTCAAACGAGGGGTACGGCAATCGGCGCTGGGGGTTCGACGACTTTTCCACCACCATTGATTTGGTGAGCCAATGAAACGGAGCCGTCGCAGAAGATTCAAAGAACAGACCTTCCATCGACTGAGTGCACGAATCGGTGAAATAAGGGAGCGACATCAACGACATTGAACTGCCGTAGCGAATGGCTTCGCGCTTTGGTGTCATTTGGGTCTTGGGGAGGGCTGAAAGCTCCCACATAGTGCGCCCGCACGGGAGAGTCTTCATCGTGCTTACTAAATGCTGATATTCCTTCCAGCCGGGTTTACGTTCCATGCCCTGCTCATTGGACGAAGCCCACCCAAAAGGAGTTGGGGCTTTCTTGATGTCATTTAAAGAATCGAGTCGGGTAACCCCAAACGTGCCGTCGGTGAAGTTAGGAATCGACAGGCTCGTCGGGACCGCACCGAATGCTGGGCCCACCGCAAGATATAACGCCAGCGAGGCTAAGGCTGTTGCTCCCCGTCCTCGTCGAGTGTTGCGTTGTGGTGGTTCTGGTGGTTGTGGTGGTTGTGGTTGTGGTGGTTGACCCTTCGATGGTTCGGTACCGTGTCCATCGATCTGCTCAACATCACCAACGGGCATGACGCGTTCAGCAAACGGAGACTCAGGGTCGACAGGGTCACTAAGGGGATGCAGCGCGGGAAGCAGAGCGGGAAGCAGAGCGGCCTTAGCGAGCACTTCGTCATCCGGCCTGGAGGGTGTTTCTGGGGAGAAAGCAAGTTGTTCCACTTCAGGTCTGTCCCAGGAAGTTTGAACAGCGTTGCGGCGATCGTTACGGCTAGCGAAGCCGTCAACGATGGATTCGTATAG
>JAYUVJ010000328.1:0-4366 GCA_043754155.1 Acidimicrobiia bacterium | reverse complement strand
GGCATTGCAAACCTCTTTTCATCGTTCGAGGGAGCGGGGAGAATTCAGATCAGAGGAAGTGGCCGGTCGCCTAACTGAATCTGGGCACCGAGTAATCGGTGTAGAAGACGCATTGTTTGGTGGAGAATGTGCATATTGGGGCTGTATTCCGTCCAAGAAATTATTAGGGCATCGTATGGCTCAAGTTTCCACTTCAGCCAGGGGGTTAAACGCAAGGCTTACTTTATGGAAAGAGCAAAGCCAGGAAGCAAAAAGACCTGCTGCACGAGTTACCGTGCAGCAGGTCCAGGAGGAGCTAGTTACGCCGGTTTCGGCGCCGAAGGAGTGTTAGGCAGCGGCAGCCATATCGGTCTTGGCAAACACATCGGGAACTGGGTACTCGCCGAGTACGTAATGGAGGATCGCTGCGTGCTGGGCATCAACAATTTGGATAGACCCGGCTAGCTGAATGGCGGCCTTATCGGTAATCTTCGGTGATGCGCTGAGATACGTGGCCGCAGCGATTTCCTCCAACATGAGGGCCAACTTGGCGACACCGGTGACGTCGGTAACTTTGGCGAAAGCTTCGTCTACTGTGGGCTGAAGGGTGGCATTGGGAGTTGTTACTGCACTCGCACCGGCACCGGTCAACACCTTGTTCCAAGCGTCGAGATGCGCCTGATGGTGAGCCTTCGCTGTGGTGGCGAATTCGGCAACTGCGGCCGGCACTTCTCCGATTTTTCCTGCTCCGGCGGCATCGAGGGCTGCAGAATAGGTATTCACGGCGAGTACCTCGAGACCTGCCGCCAACGTTGCGATAGCCGCGTCGTCGTTGGCCGCCGGAGCTGCTGCGGTTGTGGTGTCTGACGCCGATGCCACGGTTGTTTCCGTGACCAAGGTGTCCGCAGCAACGGCCGTGGTGTCCACCACAGTGGTATCCAAAGGAGTGGTGTCCAGCGGAAGAATCGTGGTGTTCGATGAATCGCTACTGCAGGCAGAGAACACCAACCCAGCGCCAATGGCCATAGCCCCTCCGAGAAGAGCTCGTCGTCCAATCATGCCCTTCTGAGGTTCAATTTCCTTTAGGACAAGCTTTGTTTCAGGCTTCTGTTTGTTTTTCATTGCACTGCTCCTTCTGCGGCTGGACTAGCCATGGTGATTCCCTCAAACGCATCGGGGAAGGCAACACTGCCTGCGGCTGCAGGTAGTTTTGAGATATCCGCACCAAGCGGAATTTTGATGAGTTCTGGCACACCACCGTCCAAAAGCGCTCCGACGGCACGCAACGTTGCGAGGTGTTGGCATTCGACACCCATCACGCTAGCTACCAAGCTGCGGGCTTTCGTGTCTGCGAACATAGCCAAATCGCTAAGGTACGTTTCTGTCGCAACCTGCTCCAAAACTGCGGCGAGTTTCACCACATCAATTGGGGTTTTCAACGTCGGTTTTGCAGCTTCTACTATGGGAGCATATTTAGGGTTGGCTGCGGTTTGAACAGTACCTCCCAATGCCTTTGTCATTGCTTGGAATGCATCCATATGTTCGTTATGTTGTTTCATCGTTGTCTCGGCAAAGGCCTTCACTACGGCGTTTCCGTCGATGATGAACGGGAGTGTCAGCGCTGCTCCGTAGGTGGCCACAGCAAGGATCTCCAAGGAGGAAGCCGTCTGTAGCATCTGAATGTCGAGTGATTCTGCCGCTAATGCGGGCTTGGCAACCACTGCTGCAAGCCCTGCTCCGAACAAGCTGGCAGCAGCAACGTGGGAAGCGCTGCCGAAACCAAGACGCTGCCACAGTGTTTTGCGGTTGTTATTGAATGCAACAAGTTCTTGTTGCTGAACTTCAAAGCCATCGCGAAGACGATCTGCGCGCATATCGCTCAAATCTGCCACAGATTCACTTACCGTGCCCATGGCATCAAAATGAAGGTCTTGCGATTCCTCCAAAAGATCATGGAGCTTCTTTTCGTCAATAATCATGTGTTCCTTTGGGTGTAGTCGAGGTGGTTCCACAAACCCCCGGCTAAAGGACCGGAGGAACGTTGGTAACCGTTACCCGGCCACCGCATACCTAAACATCGAAAACAAATATCCATAAACAGAGGTTTGTTCTGGCACGGGAACACTCTGCTAGGGCATAGAGTGCAACTCGTCGCTTGACACACCGTTGACTGAAACGAAGTGTACGTATGAAATTGACTCGACCTCGCACCTTTGCTGTAGCAGGCATCGTCGCACTCAGTTTTGGCACCACAGGTTGCGCATCAAACACCTCGGACACCTCAACTGTAGAAACCACGGCACCTACTCCCACTTCGCCATCCCAATCAAGCAGTGGTAACCAGTCGGTTGGAACTACCTCCGCAGTTGCCATCTCCGATTTCTCGTTCAAACCCGATTTCATCACCATTGGAAGTGGTGCATCCGTTGTTTGGACAAACAACGACAAAGCAACCCACACGGCGACTAATGCCACGGGGGAACCGTTTGATAGCAAGCGTCTAGTTCTCGGCCAAACGTATTCAAAAACCTTCACAAAACCTGGAACGTATTCTTACAAGTGTTCGATTCACAACTACATGACAGGCACGATTGTGGTCAAGTGAAGCTCACATTGTGTGGTTGTGTGGTACTCATCGCCGTCAAACCAACCAGGAGCCAAGCCGTTACCGCTCACTGGGCTTTTCCCACTCGAACCTTTATCCTTCATTGCGAACGTAGATGGCAGCTGAATAAGGCGGGAAGTTTGGAAGCACAAAGGTGTTACCGGCTTCGGCGCCAGACACGTATTGGGGAGCAGAATCAGTTCCCGACTCGTGGTAGCCGCTGAAGTCGCTGGAAAATACACATCGCCACTCCATACCCTCCGATGGCAGATTCACGATAACATCCTGAGTTCGGCCAGAGAAGCTAAGTACAACTACGGTTCCCTGTTCGGGCCCGCCGATACCCCATCGGTGCACAACAAGAATTTGACCTTCGCGACCCGTGCGAAACGCACTTGTTCGGTCGCCCTGTAGACCTTTGGCTCGATCGTCACTTCCGGTTCGCAACCGGATCAAATCTCGCCACATTGCCACGTAGCCCGTTCTTTCGTTGCCACGAGACCACTCAAGCCTATTGGCATCGTCGAAGTAGTCCTCGTCGCCCCATTCTTGACCTTGGAACAACATAGGCACCCCGGGAGACGTCAAGGTAAGGACGGCCCCGAGAGCCGCTCGACGAAATGCCCATACGGATCCCGGATGTTCAGGATCGACCTCAGCCGTGACACGGGTTTTGCCGTTTGCCACCTCATCGTGGCTCTCGGTATAGATAACCCGTCGTGCACCATCGGTCTCTCCGAGAACGGCCCGGATTACTGCATCGAGGTCGCGCATTTCATCATCAATGGCGGTTAACGCTGCTCTAATCGGATGGACAAATCCTGCCGACCACTGCAAATCAAAACCCAAACCACCTTCATCCGGCGGAGTGGTCACGCGGATGTCTTGCTGCAGGTCCTCAGCAATCATCACCGAGCGTGGAAACGAGGAATGAATCTCGGCGACCATCTCGGATAGAAAAGACCAGCCTTCGGGAAGGTCGCCATCGGGACCGGTATGTCCGTGAGCGTTTCTCACATTAATGGTCGAGTCGAGCCGCAAACCATCAACATGGAATTGCTCAAACCACATTCGGGCATTGTCGGTCAGATAGCGTTTTACTTCTTTCCGACCGTAATCGGGACGCGTGGCACCCCAAGGAGTTTCTGCTCTCCAATCGTTGTAGAAATAGATGCCCCCGCCGTCATTTTCACTCCAACCGTCGAAACGCCAAAGGTCGAGATCGCTTGGACCCAAGTGGTTATAGACAACGTCGAGAACTACGGAGATCCCGCGGGCGTGGGCAGCATCCACAAATCGCCGCAGTGCTGGGGGCCCTCCGTAACTTGATTCAACGGCGAATGGCAAAGCCGGGTTGTAGCCCCAAGAAAGGTCTCCGGCAAACTCGGCTACCGGCATCACTTCGATCACTGAAACACCAAGCGCAGAAAGATGATCTAGACGCGAAATCGCCCCGTCAAGGTCTACAGCGAAAGTCCCCGGATGTAATTCGTAAATGACCCACTCGTTTAGCTGTCGGGGTGAAAACTGCTGATCAGTCCACAAGAAGTCATCAGCCTGGGTGATGGACCTCCCTACCGAGTTGGTCACACCGAGACCACGAGGATCGATCCGGTCGAAAACTTCATCACCGCGAGTTATCCTAAGCAGATACGCCGTTCCTACAGGGGAGTCAAACGCACCTCGCCACATTCCGTCCCCTGAGGCCTGCAGGTCAATTTCGGCCGTTAGACCGTCGCCGGAAATCAAGGAGTGACCGTCTGCGTTGGGAGAATCATCTTG
>JAYUVJ010000327.1:0-2032 GCA_043754155.1 Acidimicrobiia bacterium | reverse complement strand
AAATACTCAGACTTCAGTGGTCGTGCTCGCCGGGCCGAGTACTGGAAGTACGCGCTGGTGAATTTTGGTATTGGCATTGGTCTTGTTATTCTCAGCTCCATCCTCGGTGCTATTGCCAAGCCGCTCGGTACGATCGCGATTATTGCCTACGGACTCTTTGCGTTGGCGACGCTTATCCCGGGCCTAGCGGTGTCAATTCGTCGGTTGCATGACACCGGCAAAAGTGGTTGGTGGTTCCTGATTGGGCTTATTCCGTTTGGATCAATAGTCATCCTCGTATTTCTGTGCATGGACAGCACCCAAGGTTCAAACAAGTACGGATCCTCACCGAAGTACGGCGGTTAGTCTCCCGTCTGCCTGAGCCTGAGCCTGAGCCTGAGCCTGAGCCTGAGCCTGAGCCTGAGCCTCTCTGCCTCTGACTCTTCATCGGCCCTCGGAGTCACATGCCGAATGAAAGGTGAAGAGCTGCGAATTGGGCTGGTGCGAGTACGTTGGAGGTGTGCGTTTTGGACTTGTAGCTTCGGATCTTGATGGCACGCTGCTACGGAACGACGACACTCTGAGCCCCCGCACGAAAGCGGCTATTGACCAGGTAGTGGAGCGTTCGATTTTTGTTATGGCAACGGGCCGCCCGCCAAGGTGGGTGCATCCGGTTGCCGAGTTGTTGGGACACCGAGGGTTGGCGGTGTGTTCCAACGGTGCGATCATTATGGATCTCACCGATGAATCAATCGTCGATTCCCAGTTGCTGCAACCTGCAAACGCCCGTGCGGCGGTGGCGTTACTCCAAGAGCTGCTTCCTGGTGCGGGGATCGCTGTTGATCGGCTCAGCGGGTTTGGCCATGATCCGAGTTACAAATCGGCCTACACAATGCCCAAGAACGTTCGGGTTGCTCCCATCAGCGAGCTGATTGGCGATGAGCCCATGTTGAAGCTGATGTTTCGTCATCCCGATATGGATACCAACGTTTTGGCTTTGCTCATTGAAGCTATCGGCGACAGAGGCGCGGTTACCTACGGTGCCGCTGGCCCCACAAGCGGGATGGGCGCTTTGGCCTACGATGCCGACACTCCACTTTCGCTTGCCAATACGCTGATCGAGATTCAGGCCCCCGGCGTTTCGAAAGCCGCTGCTCTCGCCCGGGTGTGCGACCGTTTCGAAATCGACCACGCATCCACCATTGCCTTCGGTGACATGCCCAACGACATTGAAATGCTCACATGGGTATCCCACGGAGTCGCCATGGCCAACGCGCATATTGATGTCAAAACTGTGGCCAACGAGCTCACTGCCTCTAACGACGACGACGGCGTAGCCCTTATCTTGGAGCGCGAACTCGCTTAGAACACGCACCAATTGGTTTTGACCCCAACCTCGGCCCAACCTTGGCATACTCAGGCAGTTGGAGCCCAAGCCGGACGGCGGGATTCGAAGCTCGTGATTTCGGCATCGTGGCGCAAGGACAGGCCGATGTCATCGAGCCCGTTAAGGAGACGGTACTGGGTGTGGTCGTCGAGCGGGAAAGCGGCTTCGATACCAATCTTCGGCGCGCTTAGGGTTCGTCGCTCCACGTCGATGGTGATCTCTAGTGCCGGATCGGCCTCAACGGCACGGAGTAGTTGTTCGGCAATATCGGCTGGAAGCTCGACGGGGAGCAACCCTACCTTGGTGGCGTTGTTGCGGAAGATGTCGCCGAAACGTGGCGAAACGACAGCCTTGAATCCGTAATCCTCAAGCGCCCAAACGGCATGTTCGCGTGATGAGCCTGTCCCGAAGTTTGGTCCGGCGATAAGGATGTTGGCTCCTGCATACTGAGCTTGGTTGAGAACGAAGTTGCGGTCGTCGCGCCATTCAGAGAACAAGCCCTTTCCGAAACCGGTTCGCTCAATGCGCTTAAGCCAGTCCGAAGGAATGATCTGGTCGGTGTCGACGTCGGAACGATCGAGAGGTACGGCGGTGCCGGTGATGACGCGAACTGCTTCCATGGTGATTCTCCTGCGTGCTTAGTTTCTGTTGCTCGTGGCGGTGGTG
>JAYUVJ010000326.1:0-2030 GCA_043754155.1 Acidimicrobiia bacterium | reverse complement strand
GAGAGTGCGGTCCCTAAACCTGTCTGGAACAACGTTTTTGACCGGACTTGGGTGGAGCCCAGCCAGATGATTGGATCCGTGCTTGGCTGGCATTGTGGCGTCGGAAGCCCCAACGCGCAGGGGTGATCCGGGAATGTTTACCGCTCCCAGCGCTTTTCCGCACGTCAATACATCAGGCACACTTCTAGAAAGCCCGATCCACCGGCATTTCTTTCACTGAATGCAAAGAATCCAACTTCTTGCGGCCCGACGGTCGGACGAGAGCGTGGGGACGGTTTCTTGCTCTGTGCCTTTGCATTCCGTCACAGCGCGCATTCGCCAACCGCGCATTCGCCACAACCGCGCATTCGCCACAACCGCATAAGGTCACCAGCCGAATTGGGTCACAAGACACGTTCCCGTTGCAACTCTAATATCCGTGCTCAATCGGCGAAGGAACGGACCCTGGCTGCAAGCGCGGGCAGCATTCGCCTGGCGATGGTTGGGTGCTCATCAAGCAGAGTATTGAATTCCTGTTGCGAGGCGACCATCACGGTCATCGGTGAGGTCGCCGTTACGGTAGCGGTTCTACGGCCGCCATCAAGAAGCGATAGCTCGCCCTGATAGTCGCCAGGACCAACATCGGCGATGTGCACACCCTCGTGTTCCACCGACGCGGTACCGGAAACAATGATGAAGAACTCATGGCCAATCGATCCCTCGCGAGTGAGGCGTGCGCCAGTGGGGACATCAACCTCTGAGAGCAACGATCGCACCGCTTCGCGTTCCTTGAGCGAAAGGGTAGAGAACAATGGCACGTTCGAAAGGTGGTCATCGAGAGCGGCATGATGGCGCATATATCCTCCGGGTTGGTAGTGGCCAGAACACTACACCGATGACCACATCGATTGCCCGACGTATCGGTGCCCCGGCCAGATCGACCCACGACGTAAGTACGCCCCCTTTGCCCCGCTCGTATCAGCGCCCTGCCAGAAAGAGGCCCGACGAGATCAGTGTCCCGAGGAGACCTTCGGGCGAAAGACAAGGCCCGATGAGACTTTGGGCGAAAGACAAGGCCCGAAAGACAGTGTCCCGATGAGACTTTGGGCGAAAGACAAGGCCCGATGAGACTTTGAGCGAAAGACAAAGGCTCTAGCGGGAATAAATGGCTGCGGGGGCGAGACCAGCGATAGACGCGCGCAAAGAAAGGGCTAGGGGAGGCTATCGAGGACCTCGGTGGTGTCGGCACCCAGTTTGTTGGCGGCGCGCATTGGCGGGTTCCAACCACTAAAGGAAACCGGGTTGCTTACCAGTTGGAACGGCGGCTCATCGGGGCCAACCGGCATGTCGACGAACGCGCCCGAAGCAATCGCTTGAGGATCGCTGAGTACATCCACAATCGAATTGATGGGTGCCCACCACACATCGTGTGCATCGAAAGCGGCGGTCAATGCATCGAACGTGTACATACGAAAAATTCGGTCCAACTCGGTGATGACGGCTTCAGAATTTTTCCCTCGCAGAACGGCGTTGGCGAACAGTGGGTCATCAAGCTCTGATGGATTACCAAGTGCACGTAGTAACGGTGGCCAATGGCGATCTTGTTCGAGTCCAAGCAGCCAAACACCCCGACCATCGGTTACGTTGCCTTGCTCATCGAGTGGGCCACCACCAGTGGGGTAGCAGTTGATGAGCGGCGAAGGTGACTTGGTACGCGGGCGGGTTCGTTGCATACGTCCAAAATACTGACGGGTCCCAATATCCCAACCGTTTACATAAATCCCCGTACGTAACAACGAGATGTCAACCACGCGCCCTTCGCCGGTCTTCTCGCGATTAAGCAACGCTGCGCAAACCCCGGCCACACCCGCAATGGCCGTCACGTGATCACCCACACCTGATTTGAGCACCGGAGGCATTTCGCCATCGACAGCATGATTTTGAGCAAGAGAGGAACGGGCCCAAAACGCGCCAGCGTCGTACCCCGGACGATCACGATCAGGACCGCTCAACCCATAACCAGTCACCGCGGCATAAATCAGTTTGGGGAA
>JAYUVJ010000325.1:0-9870 GCA_043754155.1 Acidimicrobiia bacterium | reverse complement strand
ACCCCGGAACAGTCTCGGAAGAAGCAGAACGCCCCAGGCGACAGCTAACAATCCCAACAGCACACCACTCAAAAAATTCTCCCTGCGTTGTGGACACATCCGCCGGTCTGAAAATTCTCAGAGCGACCTCAAACCGCTTTGCGCGATTTTGAGGGAGCGGTGCGTCTTTCTGCGTCGCAAATACTGACAGATCCCTGCACGGAACGCAAACTTTTGCTTGCAATAGTTAGCAATTTGCTTACAGTTCCCCCACAAAGGCCGTTTTAGGCTGCTAATAAGTTTGCATCTCTTGACTTCGCCCTCAGCATCTTTTGTCGGATTGAAAATTTCCGCCACTCGCTTCGCCGTACGAAAGTTTTCATGGTGCGAAAAGCCTGCGCCACACGAAGAAGCCTGTGCTGTGCTGAATTGACCCTTCACCCATCGGCGCGGCTCCCTAGTCCTCTCGACGGAAGACTCCCGATTTGCCACCGGTCTTCTCCCAAAGGGCCAAACCCTCGATCACAATGGCCCGATCCACGGCTTTACACATGTCATAAATCGTCAGCGCCGCTATGGCACAAGCCGTCATCGCCTCCATCTCCACGCCCGTCCGCTCAAAGCACTCCACCTCCACTTCCACATCAATTTGGTCATCGCCCATGCCGAAGTGCACAGCTACCGCCGAAATCATCAACGGATGACATAACGGAATCAATGCCGACGTTTGCTTGGCCGCCTGTATCCCCGCGACTCGAGCCACCGCCAAAACATCACCCTTGACCATTGAATTGGCCGCAATTTTGTTCACCGTCTCCGGCAACATTCGCACAACGCACCGAGCCACCGCTCTGCGATGCGTGGGTTCCTTCGGCGACACATCCACCATCCGCGCCCGCCCCATTGGATCCACGTGCGTAAGTTCACCCATGTCTCCAACTCTAGGACCAGACGCAATTACGGCAAACATCGTCGCGGGATTCCCATGTCGAGACCGCTCCTTGCTTGATTGTCGAAGCGTTGGTGTCCGACCGGCAACCAACGCTGGCCGATCCTAGCCAGCGGATTTTCTAGACAATCTCTAGATGGTGCCGGCAGCCAAAAGCCCTAGGGTCACTACGGCGGCGCCGATTCGGTAGATGCCAAATAAGCGTAGGTCGTGGTGGTTGAGGTAGCTGATCATCCACTTCACGGCGACTCCGGCAGACACCGCTGCGACGACGAGCCCAATCAGCGGGGCCGTAGTTCCAAACGTGTCGAGCACCAATTGGCCGTCAGTTTTGATCTTAAGCAAGGCCGCGGCAGAAAGCGTGGCGAGTCCAAGCAGGAAGCTAAATTCCACAGCGGCAGATAAGCTGAAACCGAGCACTACCGCGGCAAGGATCGTCACCAGCGAGCGGCTTGTTCCCGGCAATGCAACAGCAATGGTTTGCACCAACCCAATGATCACGGCGTTGCGCGGGGTGAGCAGTTCGAGAGCTTTGCCGCCGGCCTGCGCATTCTTGTAACGAGATTGCAGCACGAAAATTGCCACAGCCCCAAGGGCCCAAGCGGCAGCAACGACGGGAACTTTCAGTAAATACTTCTCTGCGGTTTTGTCGAGCACGAGGCCGATAACGGCTGTTGGCACCAGGGCACAAATAAGCGCGATTAGTAGTTTGCGTCCGTCTTCAGATTTGCCGATCAGGCCCATAATGATCGAGTGAATTCGTCGCCATGAAACGACCAGCACGGCCAAGATTGCGCCAAGCTGAATGATGACAGTGTAGGCATCGGTGGCTTCTTTGGTGTTGTCGTTTTGGCCGACCTTGAGGATTCGCTCAGCAACGAGAAGGTGACCCGTTGAGCTCACCGGCAAAAATTCAGTGATACCTTCAACCAGACCGAGCAATGCTGCCTTGACGTTGGTGAGTTCCTTCTTCGCCGCCTCCACGTCGATTGTCGCAGGAGTCGCTGTGGAAGCAAAAGCCCGAGTGACCACCGGTGACACGTCGATCGGAGTTTCAATTGGCGATACGGGATCAGGACCCGCCTTGGCTGAAGGAGCAGGCAACAGCGCAAGAAGCAGAGCGAAAAGCGCACAGGCGACGACGAGGCTACGCGTGGCGCGATGAGCAAAAATACGGGCTAAACGAACGGTCAAAGTGGTCTCCAAAGGCAGGTCGATCGAACAGAGATCAACGTTGGTACACGCCACAGACCAGAGCAAACCTCGCCCTCCTCAAATGACGTGAGGAGTTTACGTTCGTAAACCTGAAGATTTGGTGAACCTCACGTGGCGTTGGTCATGCGAGCCAGGCAAGTCCCCACAGGCCTGGCGGTTCGACAACCGAGAGTCATGCGCTTGCCCGAACCTCACTGTAGAGCAACCTTGGCCACAAGGGCACGATCACGCCCAGCCAGGTCTTTGGAAATTGCTACGTCCACGTACTGCTTTGTGGCAGCCATTGCTGCGGCCCATGCGGTTTGATGTGGGGCCATTTCGATCACAAGGATTCCACCCGGTTCCAGCCAATGATGCGCTTCTTCGAGAATCACGGCAATATCGCTTCGCCCCTCGTCGCTAGCAAATAGAGCACTTTGGGGTTCCCAGTCGAGCACGTCGGAAGTCAAATGAACTCGTTCGGATTCGGCAACGTAGGGTGGATTAGACACGATGACCGAAAAGGAAGCGCGCAGATCATCGGACAGTGCGCCAAACCAGTTTCCTTCGAGCATGGTCACCCGGGTAGCCGCACGTCCTAAGCCCGCAAGGTTGGCTCGGGCCACAGACAGAGCACTTAGCGAAGAATCCGTGGCCCAAACCAACGTCTGGGGAACCTCAGTAGTCACACTCAGCGCTATGGCCCCAGATCCTGTTCCCAAGTCGAGCACTCGAACCGCTGTGCCACTCCCCTGCCTCTTTCGCTCAGCAACCACGGCTTTCGCTGCATCGATGGCGATACCGGCAACAATTTCTGTCTCCGGGCGCGGAATCAGTACGTTGCGATCAATCACTAATTCCAGATACCGAAACTGCCAACGACCAAGCACGTATTGCAGCGGCTCCTTTCTGCAACGACGGGCCACTAAAGCATCAAAAAAACTCACCGATCGGGCCGACACCAACTCGGTTTCATTGAGTCGCAACTCATTCGCGTTGTAACCCGAAACACGCTCCACGATCCACCGAGCTTCCTGGGCTCGATCACCACCAAGTGCGTCGCCAATCCGTGCGGAACCTTCACCAAGCAGAGCAAGCCACGACAAACGCCGGTCAGTAGAATTGGTTTGTCCAGTACTCATGAGCTTGCCAATCCCGAGCATCGAATCGCCCACCCACTTTGCGTGCGCACAAACGCTAACGAACGCCACGTACAGCAGAAGCCAACCCCTATGGCGTGGAACCCACAGTCACGAGACCTGAAAACCCGTGTCATCATCAGCGCGCAGCCTACTTAGAAAGTTGTGGACGACGAGTCGGCGAGGAGCCGGGCTCGTTCGTCGGCCACACATGCATCGGAAACTTCATCGAGTTCGCCTTGCAACACCCGGTCGAGTTTGTAAATGGTGAGACCAATACGATGATCGGTTACACGGTTATCTTTGTAGTTGTACGTACGAATTTTCTCTCCACGCCCGCCACCACCAACCTGGCTCTTTCGCGTGGCCGACGTTTCCGCTTCGATCCGCTCAACTTCAGCGGCAAGCACACGAGAACGCAGCACAATCATGGCTTTGGCCCGATTCTGAATCTGGCTGCGCTCATCCTGCATTGACACGGTAATTCCCGTGGGTTTGTGGGTCATACGTACCGCCGAGTCAGTGGTGTTAACACTCTGCCCACCCGATCCACCGGAACGAAAAACATCAATCTGCAGATCCTTTTCGTGAATCTCAATATCAATTTCTTCGGCTTCAGGAAAAACCGAAACGGTGGCCGAAGACGTATGAATTCGACCCTGCGATTCCGTCACGGGAACACGCTGAACACGATGGCCGCCACCCTCATGTTTCATTCTGCTCCAAGCTCCCTCGCCCCGTAACGAGAAACTGATTTCATTCACCCCACCTTTATCGCTCGGATCCGAACTGAGCACATCACGCTTCCATCCCATACGATCCGCAAAGCGCGCGTACATTTCGTAGAGGTCGCGCGCAAACAGGTTGGCCTCGTCGCCACCTTCTGCTCCACGGATTTCCACGATGACATTACGGTCGTCGTTGGGATCTTTAGGGAGGAGCAAAACTTTGAGTTCCTCTTCGATCTCCACAATCCGGGCCTCGTTGGCAGTAACCTCTGCGCGCATAGCTTCGCGATCGGCACCGTCGGTTTCGTTAAACATCTCTTTGGCCACAGCAAGGTCTTCAAAAGTGGAGCGGTACTCCTTGTACTTCTCCACCAGCGGTTCGAGGTCTTTGAGCTTCTTGCCAGCCTCCCGCATGGCTTTCTGATCGCTCTGCACCTCAGGATCGCTAAGCCGCATAACGACGTTTTGGTATTCAGCTTCGAGTCCAGAAAGGCGGTCCAACACGGACGTAGACGTTACTCCCCCGTTCACAGGCGCCGGAGTTCGCTTCGGCACAAGCCCTTTCGCCGAGCGAACCGACAAAGGTAAGCAACGCGACCGTCGCGTTTCAAGCCGTCCTCGTCGAAGAAGAGCCGCCCACCGCATTGGCCCGAACCGTCGCCTAACCCGCAATGGCCTTCCGCTAAGTGAGAACGGTGCGCCAATCGTTGGGAACGTTGGTCCATTGAACCGGTGTTTTGAGGGCTTGCGCTGATTGGGTCATGGCATCGATATTGCTACCCTCCGGCCACAGCAAATACAGGGCACCATCGGGACGATAGAACGCTTGAGCATCGGCTGCGTAGGCCGCAGCATCGAGATCTACCCCAACGCTCACTCCCAAAACGGCCTCCCGGGGCTCGCCGGTCTCGCTATCCACGAAATCGACGAGAGCGATCGCAGGGGAAGGGTGTTTGAGCCGCACCGGTTCGGTCCCAGCCACAAAGCTGAAAGTGGCGTGTTCTTCCGGCGCAAATCCAGCGAGACCTGGCAGAGCGGGCACAAGAGCGCGCAGCCAACGTTCGGGGCTGAGTTGGTTGGCGGGATGTGAACCCGCAGTGCGGTTGCGAAAGTTTTTCACTGCGGCGACGGCGACTCGAAGTGATTCGTCTACCTGTGAAGTTCCGTACATCATGGCTTGCGCGAGTTGATCGTGTCGGCCCACTCCGACATCGAGGTGCGGTACGTCGTCTTCGTCAAGGGTTACCCGGCCAACTTCGAGCCCGAGTACTTCAGCTTTGAGTATCCCATGGTCGACGACGGCTTCGGCCCCAGCGATTTCGATGACTTCGACAAACAGCATTTCCACGGCTGAAGGTTCAGCGGGCATCACGAACGGTGTGGAAGAAACTGGAAGTACGGATCGACCAACAACCCGCCAAAGTTGAGGTTCAAGTTTAAAGTAGGTGGCTCTGCGGGCATCGTGGCCGGTCAGGTTGTCGGCAAGTATGTGCAGCTCAATGATGCCTTTGCGCGTTGCCGCCACGATTGCCCCACCTAGCCAACCCCTCGGTAACGGAGGGGCGCTCGTGGCCGCGTCCATCGGATCGCGTTCAATTCGCGATTCGTCGACAAGTAACCAGGCGGTGTTGGTGGCACTATCAACAAGACCGGCGCCGGCCATAAATGGAAAATTCTGTAAGGATTCCACCGATTCGGGGCCGGACGCGCCTGACCGCCAAGTTCCGGCCACAAGAGCCCGGACCTTGGCGGTCAGTAACGAGTGTCGTTGTTCAGGTGAGAGCGCCATAACCAAATACGGTAGGGCTCAAACCAACCTGCCGGAAACACATTCGGTTATTCGAAGGGCTTCCCGAGTTGGAGCAGAACGCTTATTCAGCAGCCTTGGCACCTGGACGCGCTCCGTAACGCTTGTTGAAGCGATCAACCCGCCCGCCGGTGTCCACGAGCTTCTGCTTGCCGGTGTAGAACGGGTGGCATTCGTTGCAAAGTTCCACGCTGAGGGCCTTAGCCGTCGAACGAGTTTCAAAGTTGTTGCCACATGAACACTTAACGTTCATCAGCTCATACACGGGGTGAATTCCAGGCTTCATAATCTCTCCAAAGTTCAATGTCTCTTCAGCACGACCATTCCAACGGTCGCCAAGACAGCCCATATACCCTACTCGCTCCGAGCGGGGTGCGAAGGCAGCGAAGCAAAACCCCACTCCTCCCGCAGCCCGCAGAAGCATCAACCAGAAACCGAAGGCGCCTTGGCGATCTCCATGAGGAACTCCGCATTCGACCGCGTCGTCTTGATCCGATCCATCAGCAACTCGAGTGCTGCTGCAGCCGATCCACCTTCACCAAGACCGTTCAACACACGGCGCAGCTTCCACACCACGTCGAGCTCGGCCTTGTCGAACAGCAATTCTTCGTGACGGGTCGAGGACTCATTCACGTTGATGGCCGGGTAGACACGCTTCTCGGCCAAACGGCGGTCGAGCCGCAATTCCATGTTGCCGGTCCCCTTAAATTCCTCGAAGATCACCGTGTCCATGGTGGATCCGGTCTCTACCAGCGCAGTGGCCAAAATGGTAAGCGAGCCGCCTTCCTCGATGTTTCGGGCCGCACCAAAGAACTTCTTGGGAGGGTAGAGAGCACCGGTGTCGATACCGCCGGACATGATGCGTCCGGTTGCTGGGGCCGCCAAGTTGTACGCACGGGCCAAACGGGTAATTCCGTCAAGAATAATGACAACATCTTTACCCTCTTCAACCAAGCGTTTTGCCCGATCAAGGGCCAATTCGGCGATCATTGTGTGTTCGTCGGATGGGCGGTCAAACGTTGAAGCGACTACTTCTCCGCGGACGTGGCGACGCATGTCAGTCACTTCCTCGGGTCGTTCATCGATCAGCAAAACCATGAGGTGCACATCAGGATTGTTGGCCTCAATGGAGGTGGCAATCTGCTTCATAACGGTGGTTTTGCCGGCCTTTGGTGGCGACACGATGAGGCCACGTTGGCCTTTACCTATTGGCGACACAAGGTCGATGATACGGGCGACCATGTTGCCGGGCTGGCCTGGTTGTTCCAAACGCAGTTTTACATCGGGGAACAGTGGGGTCAGATCGTCGAACTTTGGGCGCAGACGAGCAATTTCCAGATTGTGACCATTGCAAGTTTCCACCGAGACAATGGCCGGGAATTTCTCCTGGGGGGTCGCTGGGCGGTGCTTGCCCACGATTTTGTCGCCCTTGCGCAGACCTAATTGGCGGACCTTGTTGACGGGAACATAAATGTCGCCGGGGCTAGGCAGGTAACCCTTAACCCGGATGTAGCCGTAGCCCTGATCGGAAAGATCGAGTAGGCCTTCGACGTCGATCAGTTCGCCCTGGTAGTTCTCGCTGAGCCGGTCGATCGCTCCGTCACGTTCGGCGGTGACCAAACGGTCACGATCCTTGCCACGGCGACGCTTGTTACGGCCTTCACCAAACCCGAAGCCGTCACCCTCAGGCTTGCCAAAGCCCTGCTTGAAGGCACCCTGAACACCCTGTCCGCTTTGACCACCCTGGCCACCACCTTCACGATTGCGTTCAGGACGTTCAGGACGGTCACCACGGTCAGGACGGTCTGGTCGTTCACCACGAGGTGGACGCTCCCCACGCTCAAACCGGTCAGGACGAGGCCCCCGATCAGGACGATCTGAGCGGGCTTCACCTTCAGCCCGCTCCGGACGAGGTCCGCGATCGGGCCGATCTCCGCGCTCAAACCGGTCAGGGCGGGGGCCACGATCGGCACGGGGTTCGCCAGCTCCACCTTCAGCGCCAGCAGCAGCCGCACCCTCGGGTCGATCGGTTCGTTCAGGTCGGTCGCCACGTTCAAAGCGGTCACGATTGCGGCCACGATTACGTTCCCGACGAGGTGGGTAGCCGTTACCTTCAGCGCCGTCTTCGCCCAAATCTGGGGTGGCGACGATCGTGTCACGAGGTGCTTTGGCTGCCGCGAAGGCCCATTCTTCCTCGGCAGGGTCGTACGTAGAGGTGCTTGTTGGAGTGTCGGCGAACGGATCAAACGAGGCCTGCACTGGTGCACCACCATGAGGGGGGCGGCCCGAAGTGATTACCCGGTCGCGATTTCCGCCACGATCAGGTCGATCAGGTCGATCAGGACGGTCGCTGCGATCTCCACGATCGTTACGGTCATTACGTCCGCGGTCGTTGGTGCGGGGCTCGGTAGCCAATGTTTCAGAAGCAACGGGGGCTTCAGCTGCCGGTGCAACGTCGAACGAAAGTGCCCCTTCGCCGCCAGCATTCTTCTTCGGACGTCCACGGCGGGGTCGATCTGCGGGGGCCGAAGCATCTCCAGAAGCCTCGGGCGGTGCGGTTGCCGACGGTTTTGAAGATTTGGGAGCCGGGGCGATGCCAATTCCGGCCGACGTTAGAATGGCGTCGATGATCTTGTCCTTGCCAAGGCGGGGGGCGACTTTGATGCCGATAGCACCAGCGATAACTGCCAGTTCCCCACGCTCTTTGGACTCCAGGACCGACCGCTCCATGGTTTCTGCCATATGTATACCTTCTGCGGGAGCGTTCCCGCTTGCGTTGCCAACGATCCCGCTGGGCCAACTAGTCGCTAGAAAATCCCTCAGATCGCTGATAAGAGAACCGGTTTGGGCTTCGCCGACACTCTGCAGTATGCAGAAATTTCACAGCAAAGAAGTAACCGGGCGTTCCGTTTTGGGGAGGCTTGCTCACCAGAAAGGAGCCGCAGTTCTCGACACAACGAGTCGAGGGTTGTTCGTGGCATTGCCGCCGAACAGACACCACCTTAGTCACACTTTTGGAACTCGCGCAATATTGGCGCAAATTGTTTTAACTGCTCGATCCGGTTACACCCGGCCAGGCGGTTGCACAAGCACCTAGCCGGCGACCCGTGCCACGTAGGCCATTACAGCGGCGGCGTCGTTGTCGATTGGGGTTAGTCGTTGGGGAAGGTCTTCAAGGCCCACTGCTGACGCCGGACGCGGTGGGTCAATACCCAGCGCTTCAACAATGGTTTCGCCAAATTTAGCTGGCAGAGCGGTTTCCAAGCACAGCGTCTTCACCCCGGGTGTGGCAAGTTCCAGAGCAACCTTGACACCGTCGGCGGTATGAGTGTCGATGATACGGCCTGTTCGTTGGTATACCAACCGGATGGTGGCGAGACGATCAGCGTGGGAGCTTCGGCCCGACGAGATGGCGTAGTCGTTCATCTGTGTGCGTAGTTCTGTGCCGTTCAGGTCGAAACCCATGGATGTGCGCACTTCGTCGTAGAGGGCACGGGTGCGTTCGCCGTCGCAGCCGGTCAGATCGAAGACATAGCGTTCAAAATTTGAAGCCTTGGAGATGTCCATTGATGGGCTTGAGGTGGCCGCTACTTCTGCCGAGGCGCGCACTCGGTAGACCCCGGTGCGAAAGAACTCATCGAGGACGTCGTTTTCGTTGGTGGCTAGGATAAGTTTTTCGACGGGAAGCCCCATTTGTCGAGCCACGTGGCCAGCATAAATATTCCCGAAGTTCCCACTCGGTACGGCGAAGGCGACCTTTTCATCACTCGTTTCGGTAACAGCAAAATAGCCCTTAAAGTAGTAAACTACCTGGGCAACGACGCGTGCCCAGTTGATCGAATTGACCGTTCCAATGGAATACTGCGATTTGAAGGCTGCGTCTTCTCCCACCACTTTGACGATGTCTTGGCAGTCGTCGAACACACCGCGCACCGCCAGGTTGTGGATGTTCTCGTCTTGGATCGAAAACATTTGTGCTGCTTGGAATTTCGAGGTGCGGCCGAGGGGGCTGAGCATGAATACTCGAATGCGCTTCTTGGAGCGCATGGCGTATTCAGCCGCACCCCCCGTGTC
>JAYUVJ010000324.1:0-4282 GCA_043754155.1 Acidimicrobiia bacterium | reverse complement strand
CGGTGTAGAGATTCGTCCCATGAAACAGATGAACGGCAGGTCGCATTTCAGCGAGGTCTTCCTAACCGATGTGCGAGTGAGTGATGAGGATCGCATCGGTGACGTGAATGGTGGCTGGGCCGTGACGGTCGCGACACTGGGGTATGAACGCACCGGCTTGGCGTCGTCGAAGGCGCAGGGTTTGTATCGGGCGCACCCGGGCGAGGCGACTGGGCAGCTTGATCGCCGAGTGAGCGAGATCGTGGCCGAAGCTCATGCCCACGGTGAGGGCGAGGATGAGGCGGCTCCCGGGCAGTTCGATTGCTTACTCGGCTTGGCCCGTCGTTCAGGCCGGGGAAGTAACGGGCCTGAGTCGAACCCAGTGCTGCTCCAAGAACTTGCCGGCGCATACGCACGCGAGCAGATCGCAGGTTGGTCGACGCAACGTGCCCACCTCGGCTCGCCAACGGGCATGCTGGCCAAACTGCAATGGACAAACGGGCTTCGTCACTCAACTCAGCTCGGTCTCGAATTGCTAGGCGCGCATGCGATGCTGCGCGAACCCGAGTCGACTGATCGCGGACGATTCGTTCAGTTTTCGCTCTCGGTGCCAAGTGCATCGATTGCCGGAGGTAGCGACGAAATCCAGCGCAACATCATCGCCGAAAAGGTCCTTGGGCTCCCGAAGGACATTTCGGTCGATACCGAAGTGGCGTTTCGTGACGTAAGGAAGAGTGGCTGACATGACAAGAATCATTCGTGGACGTACGGTTCGCCCGACCAACGCCGACTACAACGATCCCGGCGGTATCCACAACGATGCCACTGCGCAAGAGCTTGGTTTCCGTGGCGGGACGATCGCCGGGTCGTCGCACATGGACACTTTTGTTCCGGTACTCCTCGAAACGTTCGGCCAGAACTGGTTCCGCACAGGGTCACTCTCGATGTATTTTCGCCACGCCACGATCGATGGCGACCCTACATGGGCCCTCGTCGAGTTACCCGACAACACAATTTCCCAGCTTAGACATACCCAAGTCCGTGCCGTTATCGAGATGAGCGACGGCACGCTCGTCGGCGAGGGAACGGCCTCAGTTGGCACACCGGGCGAACAGACCGCACTCGACAATCGTGATCTGCGCCATGACTCAAGTGCGGCACGCATCCTCAGCGATGTAGCGTTGGGTGAAGTACTCGGTCCCTTCTCGGCAGCCATCGACGGCGCTCGTCTCGCTCAGGGTTGTGAGCGCCGGATCACCGAGGTGCTTGATTGGTACCTCGGACCTTCACCATTCGGCGGGGCTATCGCTCCTCCTAGCGCTCTCATCGACCTGTTCGCCAACGTCGCCGGCGAGGCCCTTCTGCCGCGCCTGGGTGAGGCCGTGGGCTTGTGGGGCGCAATGGAGGTCCGTCACCACCACGGCCCTGTGTTTGTCGATCACCCCTACGAAGTCACCATCACCATTGCCGCGATCGGCGATAGTCCCAAGACGGAGATCCTCTGGTACGACGCGGCCGCATACGACGGAGAAACGCTCGTGGCAACCGCACGGGTTCTCAGCAGATTCGTGAAGGCGTCGTCATCGCTTTACTCGTCAATTCGGTAAATCACGACTCGATCTTGAGTCCAAGAAACGCTCTAGCCCAACTCGGTGGCTGAGACCCGTTTATGAAGCAGAACGCCGAGCCAGGATGGTTCCGTGGTCGAGCGAGCTCACCGTGCAAGTTCCAAATACAAGAAACTTGGTCCTGCCGATTTGCTTCTCAACCATTTCGTCAACGACACCGATGGAATTGAAATCGTATTCGACTGGGGCAACGCACTCGCCGGAGATCCGCTCTATGACATCGCATGGATACCGTTCTGCATCCCATGGTTTCCAACGATCGACCGACAGCACGTTCTTTAGTTCTCTCCAATCCACTTCCTCGAGGCCAATCTCCTTTGCTTAATTACCATCGGTTCCTTCAATCGGATTGTTGGAGTGTAAGATTTTCGGATGACAAGAACTACTCTGCGAGCCAAAGGTCAGATAACCCTTCCTGAAGACATTCGAGTAGCAGCGAAATTGGAAGAAGGCGATCTCTTCGAAGCCGAGATCACCCAAGACGGAATCCTTTTACGCACGCAAAAAGTGATCGATGCGAATCAGGCTTGGTTTTGGACACCCGAATGGCAAGCCGGCGAACGCGAAGCTGATGCAAACGCCGCAGCAGGCAAAGGGGAATTTTTCGCATCAGCAGAAGAGCTACTTCAGGGAATCGAGCGACGAATAGCTGCGGGCCCCGCGACGGCAAAAGGTTAAACCGTTGCCAACCTTTTTATGGTTGGCGCGCTTTGGCATCGACTTTGACAACTTGACGAATGAACAGCAGGTCGAGTTTCTTGAAGCAGTCAAATCTTTCGTCGAAGACCTTCGGGCAGGAAACGGGTTCAGAAACGGCCTGCGAGTTAAAGGTGTCCGAGGTGCCGCCGGTGTTTTCGAGATGACGTGGGCCAACGACGGCCGCTCGACGTTTTCCTATGGAGAAGCGATTGTCGAAGGCCAAGCGCACATCCTTTGGCGTCGGATTGGCACCTACGGAATCTTCAAAAATCCCTAACCTCGCCAAATACCCGATTCAGCGAAACGGTCTTTCATCCAGACCTTTCAGCCAACGGGTTCGCATCAACATTGCAATTCTGGCTGAAGGCGAATCATGCGTTACGAGTCATAGTTGGTTCATCGAAAGCCATCGACCCTCAATGGCTCGAATTCTACGAGGGACCAAATCCACAAACCGTGAAGCTTGCGTCCGGCTGTGTTCTCACACGACATCGAGTCCGTCGACGAGACACGTGGAGCTTTGAAAGTTGATTCAAATTGAGGTGCCACTTGTCGAGCGAACGAAAATGTTGAAGAATCACCTTCGCGAAACTTGCGAATTGATTGCCTACGACCAACCGGAGGAACCTCATGCGTTTTGGTATTTTCATGGCCCCTTTTCACCCGCCAGCCGGGCAGGATCCCATCTCCGCGGTGCAACGCGATCTTGAGATTGTGCAGCTTCTCGACCGGCTCGGTTACGAAGAAGCATGGATCGGCGAACACCACTCCGCTGGCACCGAAATCATCCCCGATCCAATGATTTTTATTGCATTCGCTGCACCGCAGACCAAGCACATCAAACTTGGTACCGGCGTACTCTCGTTGCCGTATCACAACCCTCTACTCGTGGCCGATCGCGTGTTCTTCCTCGACCAGTTACTCCGCGGCCGGTTCATGCTCGGACTCGGCCCTGGCGCACTACCTGGCGACGCGGCAATGCTCGGCATCTCGATCGAGGAACAGCGCAGCGCGCTTGAACACGACACCGATGTGTTGATGCACCTTCTACGAAGCGACGATCCGATCTCCGTCGAAACGTCACGCTACAAACTGGTGAACGCAAAATCGCAATACGGGCCCTATAGCGACTTCGAAATCGCCGTCGCGGCAATCGCATCGCCGACCGGTCCACGCGTCGCCGGAAAGCACGGCCTCGGATTGCTATCGATCGGGGCTACCACCACCGACGGTTTCGATCTCCTCGCCCACCATTGGGATGTGATGGAGGAACGCGCAAAGAAATTTAACACTAAAGCTGATCGCAACCAGTGGCGTCTCGTCGGCCCGATGCACATCGCCGAAACCCGAGAGCAGGCCATTGAAGACGTCCGCTACGGTCTCGATGACTGGTGTGAGTACACCCAAAAAGTTCTAGCCGTTCCTCACTTTCGTGCCGCTGGTGAAACGTTCGAAGAGCGCGTCGCTTGGGTCAACGAGACGGGTCTCGGCGTGATCGGCACTCCCGACGACGCCATTGCCCAAATCGAACGTCTCGAAAAGCAGTCAAACGGTGGCTTCGGCGCGTACTTGATGGTCCACCATGAATGGGCTCGACCTGCGGCCGTGAACCGCCATTACGAACTCTTTGCACAACACGTAAAGCCGCGGTTCCAGCGGCTCGCCCGGAAAACCATTGCGGCCGAAGACCGTGCGATTGGTGAATGGAAAGAACTCGGCGACCGCGTTGAACTTGCAGTCGCAGCAGCAACCGAACGCCACCAAGCCGAACTTGCCAGCTAAAGCCCATCCGCGGATTCCGAAAGGCTTCTTTCGCCAGGTTCAACCACGACTGCCGAGGCATCAAGCGAAAGCAACCCAGCACTGGCTTGACCTGGCGACATTGTCGACGATGACGGCTCCAGCGCCACTTGACTGATTGAAACAGTGTCTGGATTCGTCAAGTGGCACTATTTCGCAAACCTCGCAATCGCTTC